>JAYTTM010001127.1:0-3246 GCA_043745055.1 Chitinophagaceae bacterium
TACGGATGAGTTTGGTTATGTGTATGCAACTATTCCAGGTAACAGCAATAAAAAAAACATTCCGGTTATTTGCTTTTGCAGTCATGTTGATACAGCGCCAGATTGTAGTGGTACCCATGTAAAGCCCATACATCACCGGTATTATGATGGCAATGATATTGTATTGCCCGATGATACTTCGCAGGTGCTACGTATGGCTGATTCGTCTTATTTAAAGGAACACTTGAATCATTGTATAATTACCGCCAGTGGTTTAACCCTGTTGGGGGCCGATGACAAAAGTGGTGTGGCAGTCATCATGGAAGCTGCTTTATACTTCATGCAATATCCTGCCATAAAACATGGAGATATCAGGATTTTATTTACACCAGATGAAGAAGTTGGAAAGGGTACCGCCAAGGTTGATATGCAACAATTAGGAGCTCAATTCGGCTATACATTGGATGGGGGAGAAGCGGGCAATTTAGAAGAAGAGTCTTTTAGTGCGGATGCTGCTACCATTACGATTGAAGGAGTGATAGTTCATCCGGGTTATGCAAAAGATAAACTGGTAAATGCGTTGAAAGTTGCAGGTGCTGTGCTGGATGCACTACCCAAAAAAGAATGGAGTCCGGAGACAACGGCAGGCAGAGAAGGGTTTGTACATCCGGTAGCAGTAAATGGTATTGCAGAAAAAGCAAGCATACAATTTATTGTAAGAGATTTTACTGAAGCTGGTTTGCAAAGTCATCATGCAAGATTGAAACAAATTGCTGTGGATGTGGTGAAACAATTTCCAGGTGCTTCAATGGAATACATAACAGCCGAACAATACCGCAATATGAAAATAGTGTTGGATAAATATCCGCAGGTAACGGCTTATGCAGAAGAGGCTATCCAGCGTGCAGGTTTAACTGTAAAAAAAGAAAGTATTCGAGGCGGTACCGATGGCAGCAGGTTTAGTTATATTGGTATGCCATGCCCTAATATTTTTACCGGTATGCAAAATATCCATAGCAAACTGGAATGGATTGGCACAAAAGATATGGCAAAGGCCGCAGAAACTATTGTACATTTGGCAATTATTTGGGAGGAAAAATCAATGGTTTAAAATACCTGATTTATCAATCTTATTTTTATACCAGTAAAGCATTTTATTTACTATTTTAAAAACAACTATCTTCAATCCTAAATTTAAAACAATGGAACTAATAAAAGATTTTTGGTGGCTTATCCCAATATTTTTGCTGATAGCCGGCGGCTTGTTTACTATTAACCAGGGTACAATTGGAGTGGTAACTCGCCTGGGAAAATACCATAGCATAAAGATGCCGGGCCTTAATTTTAAAGTGCCTTTTTTAGACCAGTTGTATAAAAGAGTGAGTATTCAAAACCGCTCGGTAGAACTGGAGTTTCAGGCAGTAACGGTTGACCAGGCTAATGTATATTTTAAATCCATGCTTCTCTATTCTGTTTTGAATGTACAGGAAGAAACCATTAAGAATGTGGCATTTAAATTTATCAGTGATAAAGACCTGATGCAGGCGCTGATAAGAACAGTTGAAGGAAGTATCCGTGCATTTGTATCTACCAAAAAACAAGCGGAGGTTTTAAATGTACGCAGGGATATTGTTGAAAATGTAAAAGATCAGGTGGACATTCAACTGGAAAGCTGGGGTTACCATTTGCAGGATCTGCAAATAAATGATATCACTTTTGATGAAGCCATTATTACCAGTATGAGTAAAGTGGTAGCAAGTAACAACCTGAAAGCTGCTGCTGAAAATGAAGGTCAGGCATTATTGATTACCAAAACAAAAGCCGCAGAAGCAGAAGGTAACGCCATAAAAATTGCAGCAGAGGCTGAAAGACAAGCGGCACAGTTACGTGGACAAGGTGTGGCTTTGTTCCGGGAAGAAGTAGCCAAAGGTATGAGCCAGGCAGCAGAGCAAATGAAGCAGGCTAACCTTGATACCAATGTAATTCTCTTTAGTATGTGGACAGAAGCCATTAAAAACTTTGCTGAGTACGGAAAAGGTAATGTGATTTTCTTAGATGGCAGCAGCGAGGGTATGGAAAAAACCATGCGCCAGATAATGGCCATGCAGCAAATGGGTGATAAGAAATGAACCTAAACCTAATATACATTCAACCAATTATCTCAAAGGGTAATTGGTTTTTTTATAAGTTATAATTGGTAGCCAATTCTTTTAATTCCAGCAAATTATTAACATTCAGTTTTTCAAATAACCGGGTTTTATGAGTGCCCACTGTAGAAACTTTTATATTTATTTGTTTGGAGATAGAGCTTATGGTGCCGCCGGATAAAAGCATGGAGGCAATTTCAAATTCTCTTGCAGAAAGGCGGTTAAATGGATTATCTGTTTTGGCAGATACCGATTCGTCTGCTAAAAAATCGGCCAGCGAATCACTGATATAACGCCGGTTGTTTAAAATTTGATTAACAGCTTTAATTATTTCTTCCAGCGGTGCCTCTTTTGAAATAAACCCTTTAGCGCCGGCTTTCAAAAATCGTTTAGCGTAAATTTTTTCAGCGCTCATAGAAAACATTAAAACTTTTGCCTCAGGGTATTGTGTATGAATAGTTTCCATCAAACCAATAGTATCTGTTTTGGGCATTTTGATATCAAGTATTATTAAATCAAAAACATGCTCTTTTAATTTTTCCAACACAGCATCTCCATCTGCTGCCTCATAAATTTCTGCCGATTTAAAAATATCTAACAGTAATAATTTAATACCAGACCTCACCACTACATGGTCGTCTACCAATAAAAACTTTTTCATACACTTACAATTTGTTTTTTTTAATTATACCAATTTTTTAACATTACATGCCGGTTAAAAAAGAAAAAATATTTCAAAAGAAAATATTAAAGGCTAAAAAACTAATTTGGCATATTTATGCATGAGGGTTGTTTTTACAGAATAAATTTAGAGTCACTTAATATTAAAAAGTATGTCGAAGTTTTTAATTGCAGGATTGGGAAATACAGGTAACGAATATGCACAAACACGGCATAATATTGGCTTTGATGTTGTGCAGGCATTTGTACAAAAACATGGGGGTACATTTAAGCTGGAAAGGCTGGCATATGTAGCTGAAGTAAAATGGAAAGGGAAAATATTTGTATGTATTTGTCCTACAACTTTTATGAACCTGAGTGGCCGGGCTTTTAAATACTGGATGGAAAAAGAAAAAATTCAACTTCAACATACCCTTACTATTGTTGATGATCTTTCGCT
>JAYTTM010001128.1:0-12141 GCA_043745055.1 Chitinophagaceae bacterium
GCTAAGCTTAAATTTATTTACATAGCTTCTAAGATAGATTTCAATCCAGTTGCCGCCTCTAAATTTGAATTCCCAAAGTCAGGCTACAGAGTAATGACATTTAGCGAAAATAAACAAGGTAAAAAAGACTTATAATATTTCAGTGTAATTTATCAGGAAATTACAAGGGTTAAAAAAAGCGGGAGTAATTAGTTTCTTGAACGAATGATCATTTTAACGCCAGTATAGCCTTGTTTAATTTCTGGCATAACTATTTTGTGTTTGTAAGGAATAATATAAGTAGTGTTACCCTTTTGATAGGTAAGTATGGTACTACTCAACATAGAGTTACCAGAAAATGTCTGCCCACTCGTATACAAACTTCCTTTGTAAGATAAGCCAGACTTGATATTCAATGAAATTGAATTCCTTAAAGTTGAAGTAGTGGCGATGTTTAAAAGCGTTTTAACTTTTGCTTTTTTTCCAACTCCTCTATCTGCAAAAGTGAAAATAGCAATGCTAAGCAGCATTGAAATAATCAGACTTTTTTTTAATAAAGGTTTCATTTTTTATGTTTGTTATGTTAAAAGTAAATTAATTTTCGTTAAATCTGCTACCATTCATGTATTTGTTTACAATTATTTAACGTACGAAGGTTAAAAAAGTTACAAATAAAAATTTTTAAGATTAAAAATCTCGTAATTTACAGTAACCTATTAGCTTATGAGCAAAAATCCCTACAGGCAAGACAGAGAAGAATTAAAAGAATTGTTGCACCAATACGATAACTTAAAATCCGGTAGGCAACACTCATTTTTAGAGGAAGATGCATTTGAAAAAATTATAGATTATTTTGATGAAAGAGAAGAATTGGCACATGCAATTGAAGCTGCTGGTTTTGCCATTGAACAATATCCTTATTCTTCCTCCTTGCTGCTTCAAAAAGCAGATTTACTAATTGCTACCAAAAAGTATAAAGAAGCACTTTATTTCCTTCAGCAGGCTGAGTTGTTGGATTATAATGATATTAACCTGTATATTTTAAAAACAGATGTTTACCTGGCTTTAGATCAACAGGAAAAAGCAGCGGCTGTACTCGAAACTGCTCTCAATTTTTTTGAAGGGGATGAAAAAATTGAACTATTATTTGAGTTGGTAGATGTTTACGATGATTATGAAAATTTTGATAAAGTTTTCGATTGCCTGCAGATAATATTGCAGCTGGAACCAAATAATGAAGAGGCTTTGTACAAAATTTGTTTCTGGACAGATTTTACCGGACGGAATGAAGAGGGAATCCGTCTTTATCAAAAAATTATTGATGATTTTCCCTTTAATGAATTAGCATGGTTTAACCTTGCAGCTGCGTATCAGGGTATAAAATTGTACGAAAAAGCCATTGATGCTTATCAGTATGCAGTAGCTATTGATGAGAAATTTGATTATGCTTATCGCAATATGGGAGATGCCTATCTTAGGTTGAGAAAATATAAAGAGGCGATTGAGGTATTACAAAAAGTATTGGAACTTGCCAGGCCAGAGGAAGTAATTTACGAAGCCATCGGGCATTGTTTTGATAAGATGCAAAACTTTGCACAGGCAAGGTTTTATTATAGAAAAGCAACCCATCTTAACCAGGAAAACAGCCAGCTTTTTTACAAAATAGCCTGCACTTACATGAATGAATGTGTATGGGAAAGTGCCATTAAAAACCTGGAAACTGCCATGCGTATCTATAAAATGCAACCAGAATATAATCTTGCAATGGGGCAATGTTATATGGAAATGGGTAGTATTGAAACTGCGGTTCAATATTTTGGGAACGTTGTAAGAAACAGACCCAAAAACATTAATGGCTGGCTTGAGTTATTAAAATGCCTTTACAAAGCCAACTGTTTTGAAGAGGGCGCAGAATATGTAAACCATGCAATAGCACTTACCAATCAAAAGCCGGTTTTCTATATTTATAAGTGTGCTTTCCTGCTGGCTTTAGGCAAATCAAAAGATGCCATGCTGCAGCTTGAAATTGGCCTCGATAAAAACCCCCGTCTTGTAAAAAAACTCCTTGAATTAAACCCAGCTGTTTTACAGAATCAATTGGCTGTAGATGTTATTGCAAGATTCAAAAAACATAAATTAAAGTAATTACTTCCCTACAATTTTAATTGCTTGATCTTTTCAGCAAATAGCAATTATTGAAATATACCTCAACTCATTGCTGTATAAAAATGATTTCCAATAGGAATATTTTTTGATATGCTTTCTATTTGTCTGCAACCTCCTTACCAGCCCTTGCCTGTAATCCTATGTTTCGGGTTCAATAGTTATATTTGCACCAAATTTTAAAAAGTTGCTGATGAATTTTCATTTAACACAAATACCAGAGCGCACTGTTCAGCCTCGTACAAGCGGAATAACAATGATAATGGATAAGGGTTTAAGCCTGGAAGAGGCTAAAAACTTTATGAGTGTGGCGTATCCCCATATTGATGTGATTAAACTGGGTTTTGGTACCGCCTATGTAACACCCAACCTTAAAGAAAAACTAGCCATTTACGCATCTTATAATATCCCCGTCTACTTTGGAGGTACATTGTTTGAAGCGTTCTTAATTAGAAACCAATTTGAAGATTATATTAATATTTGTAAAGAATTTGGCATTACTTATATGGAGGTAAGTGACGGTTCAATTACTATTCCGCATACTGAAAAATGCGGTTATATAGAAAAATTGACCAAATATGGTATTGTATTAAGTGAAGTTGGTAGTAAAGATGCAGCACATATTATTCCGCCTTATAAATGGATTGAACTGATGAAAGCTGAACTGGAAGCAGGTTCTACCTATGTAATTGCAGAAGCAAGAGAAGCAGGAAATGTAGGAATTTACCGGGGAACAGGTGAAGTAAGGGAAGGCTTGGTACAGGAAATACTGACCCAGATACCCCAGGAAAAAATATTATGGGAAGCACCACAAAAAGCCCAACAATTGTACTTTTTAGAATTGTTGGGCTGTAATGTTAACCTCGGCAATATAGCTCCCTCCGAAATTATCGCACTGGAAACAATGCGTATTGGTTTAAGGGGCGATACGTTTGAATTGTATTTAGATAAATAGTTGTATTACTGCCAAGTTAATTTAACCAATTTTTTTAGTTATGAAGGTTTATGGATTAATAGGCTATCCACTCGGTCATTCTTTTTCTCAACAATATTTTACAGAAAAGTTTGCCAGGGAAGGCTTGCATGATTGCCGTTTTGATATTTTCCCAATTCCATCTATTAAAGAATTTCCAGCCCTTTTACAAAATAATCCTTTGCTTAAAGGCTTGTGCGTAACCATACCATATAAAGAACAGGTTATCGAATATGTAGATGTTTTATCTGCAGAAGTAAAGTCAATTGGTGCAACCAATAGTATACATTTTAGCAATAATCAATTAATTGCCTACAATACGGATATGATTGGTTTTGAACAATCGTTTTCAAAATTATTGCAGCCACATCACAGCAAGGCACTGGTTTTGGGTACCGGTGGTGCATCTAAAGCGGTGCAATATGTACTGGTAAAACTGGGTATCAATTTCCGGGTCGTTTCAAGAAATGCCGGCGTTGGTCAGGGACAGTTATTGTACAAAGAAATTGATGAAGATTTGCTTGAAGAATATACCATCATTATTAACTGCACACCGGTAGGTATGCAACCCCATAACAATACCCTTCCCGATTTGCCTTATCAATTTATTAGTGCCAGACATTACTTGTTTGACCTGGTGTATAAACCCTCCAAAACCTTGTTTTTGCTGGAAGGTGAAAAAAGAGGTGCTGTTATTCAGAATGGCTTTGAAATGCTGGTATTACAGGCAGAGGAAAGTTGGAGAATATGGAATGACACATAGTGCTATCTAAAGAATAAATTGACGTATCTATTTGTGAATGTTAAAAGTGAAATATTGACCATTGATCATTCACCATTCACCTTTAACTAAACACTAGTTTTAAATTCCACTATTCATTTTTAAAAGCTGCAATACTTTTTCCGGAATGGAAACTGTTTTTTTGCTGTTGTAATCAAAACAAACCATCCCGGTTTTAGCCTTGGCTAATAGTATTTGTTTATCCCCTCTTAGCGTTGATAACTGATAGAATAATTCAAAACTAACTCTGCTGATTTCTCCGGTAAATAATTTTATGTTCACAATATCTCCATAAAAAGATTCCTGTTTAAATTCAATTGCAAGGTCACTCATTATAAGGCTGGTGTCCGCAAAATTTATTTCTGTATAATCATATAGCCGTAGCCATTGCATTCTAGCTTCATGTATAATTGCTACAAATGCATCGTTGCCTACATGGTTGCCATAATTTATATCTGAAATACGAATGGGAACAATGATATTTCCAATTATACTATCAGGCAAATCAATTTTTATTCTTGCCATATTTAATGATTAAACTATTTTGAGTAACACTGATTTTTAATAAAAAATCCGGGTAATACAATCGCATTTTTATTTTTTTAAATCGTTATAAATTTCCCTGCTCCCGCAGAAAAGTAATTAATTTAACAACTGCTTTTTTACGATGACTGTACTGGTTTTTTTTCTCCATATCCATTTCTCCAAAACTTATACTGCTGCCTGCCGGCATAAAAATTGAATCATACCCAAAGCCACTACTACCCTTAGGTTCATCAATAATCGAGCCTTCACAAATGCCTTCAAACAGGTATTCTTTTTTATCCAATACAAGCGAAATAACTGTTTTAAAACGGGCTGTACGATTAGTATGCAAAGCAAGGTTAAGCAACAGCTTTTCAATATTTGCCTTGTTATTGGATGGCTCACCTGCATACCGGGCACTTTTTACACCAGGTTCACCATTAAGTGCATCCACAAACAAGCCAGTATCTTCACTAAAACAATCTTGTTGGGTTAGCCGATGAATTACACCTGATTTTTCCCGGGCATTTTCTTCCAATGTATCATAAGGCTCTTCGATATCAATATTTATTTCAGCTTCTTTTAAAGAAATTACCTGGAAAAGGTTTTCGAGGGCGCTCCTTATTTCAGCTACTTTATGCTCGTTGTTAGTTGCAAAAATTAAATTCTTTATCATTCTTTTATATTGAAAATAATTGTTTCAGACTGGTCCATAATTTACCTTTCTCTATTTTGTCTTTCATTAATTCAGTAAGGGATGGTGCAGAAAGGTAGGTATGGTTATTATAATTTTGTAACTGGTAGTAAGGGAAATCAAGTGGCAATTCTATTGCTTTGGGCAATACGCCGAACATTAATAAATTTATACATGATATTTCTTTTTCTATAATCTGGTAATTCAATTGCTTACTCTTTGCTATGTTAACAATTCCTGCATCTTCCAAAGTAAGTTTACAGGCAGATAAAATACCGATTAAAAATTTTAATTCATCTTCAGGCAAGAAAACTGATTCATTGTAATTGACCAGTATCAATATAGCTTTTTTATTTTCTCCCAGTATATTTACTGGTTTAAAAGATGCTGCAGCCTTAACCATTTGTTTGATTTCTATTGCAACCAACGATTTGTTAAACAGTTGCTCTAATAAAATTGGTGGTAGTTGAATATTATCTAAACTCATAAAGCGCTTCTTTTTCCGTTGATATTTGTTGTTTCTTTGCAGTAAAATTACAATTTATGGTAGTTACAACAGACTTTAATATTACCCTCACAAAGCGGAGTAAATTAGCTGATATCAGTTTACAAAATATTCCATTTGGTAAATATTTTAGCGATCATATGATGGAAGTTGATTTTGAAAATGGTGAATGGCAAACACCTCACATCAGGCCTTATCAGCCATTACAATTGGATCCATCACTGGCTGTATTCCATTATGGGCAGGCAATTTTTGAAGGAATTAAAGCCTATAAAACTATTGATGGAAAAGTGCAGATTTTTAGGCCATACGATAACTTTAAACGGTTTAACTTATCTGCTGAGCGTATGCAAATGCCACAGGTTCCCGAAGAAATATTTATGCAGGGGCTTATTCAATTAATTAATATTGATAAAGATTGGATACCGAACCTGGAAAATCATTCTTTATATATCAGGCCTTTTATGATAAGCACCGATGAAGCCATTGGTGTAAGGCCAAGTGATAAGTATAAATTCATGATTATATTAAGCCCAACCGGGCCTTATTATGCCAACCCCATGCGGATTTTTGTAGAGGAAAAATTTGTACGTGCAGTACCAGGTGGTATTGGCTTTGCAAAAGCTGCCGGTAATTACGGGGCTGTATTATATCCATCCGCACAAGCCAATAAAAAGGGCTACGACCAGGTGCTATGGATGGATGCCATTGAGCATAGATATGTACAGGAATGTGGTACCATGAATATTTTTTTTATCATTGGTAACAATGTTATAACTCCGGGGCTGGAGGAAGGAACGATCCTTGACGGTGTTACAAGAGCAAGCGCACTTACTATTTTAAGCGAAATGGGTTTTGCCATTGAAGAAAGACCCCTTAGCATTGATGAGATTGTAGCTTCGTACAAAGCCGGAACTATAAAAGAAATTTTTGGAACCGGAACTGCAGCCACCATCGCTTTAATAAAAGAACTTACCTACCAGGATTATGAAATGAAATTTGATGTTACCAGCTGGAACACTGCACCTGCAATAAAACAGCAGATGGATGCTATAAAAAACGGTACCGTACCTGATACCCATGGATGGATGTATAGCATTTAATATCATTTTTTATTAAAAACACAATTTTAGTATCTCTCCTACGTTTTAATCTTGATTTTCCCTGGTTTTCTGATTTTCTTTGATCATTAAACCAGGAAAAATTTATCCGTATCAATGAAAAACTAAACACAGGTTTACCCTCTTCAATTTGGGAAATACCCATTTTGATTAATCCCAAACCCTACCTGCCTAAGTTTTTTCAGTTTTAAAGTAGTGTTATTTATTAAAATAAGTAATACGCTTATGACCTTTTCTTAATAAAGGATTTTTTGTTCCTTCAACTGGCATTGCTTCATTTGAACGAACAGAAACGCCGCCATTATTATGAAAAATTAAAATTAAAACATGAGAAAAATTTACTCTGCTGTACCTATCATTTTTGCTTATTGTACATTTTTTTTGCTGTTACCAAATTTTTCCAAAGGGCAGGCATGTGATTCATTAACTGCTACAGCCATCAGCTATGAATCCCGATGTACAGCTACGGGGTCTATAAAAGTATTTGCTTCAGGGGGCTCTGGTTCTTACAAGTATAAAGTAAATGGCCCTGTAAACACCAATTTTACCAGCTCAGATTCTGTTACAGGCTTGGCGGCAGGCATTTATTCCGTAATTGTAAATGATATTGTTACCAACTGCACTTTCATAAAAAACAATGTAGCTGTTTTTGGGAACTATAATGACCCCAGGTTTTTAATGTACGGGTTTGATGTAACCTGCGAAAATGGTAATAATGGTCATATAGCTTTAAATACACAAAATTTTGGCAGGGCGCCTTATGGATACGCAATTGTTGCACCATCCCCAATGGGTATTGGCACAACGAATACTATCGGAACTTTTAATAGCCTCGTGGCTGGTATTTACACAATCCGTTTAACAGATTCGTGTGGTGGCATTCAAACAAGAATTGTCACTATTAATAATTATACCTGGAAAATTGATTCCTTTTCATTTCGCAAAATTTCCTGCGAAAAGGTGGTTGGTTCAGTTACAGCAAGTGATAGCAAGGGTAATATCAGCACCTTTGGCGGTTTGCCAGGATTTACATACGGTGTTGTGAGGGCTGTAGGTGATACAATATGGTCTTCCAATGCAGCTTTTTCTTTTAATTTATCGGGGCAAAATACTTTTGAAGTAATAGTTAAAGATTCCTGTGGCAAAATTAAAAAGGGAATTGCAACTGTAAATTTTAAGCCAACAGTGAGTGCCAATGTCTCAATTTACAATGCTGGCTGTAGCGCATTTACAGCAGCGTTAGCTGGTGTTAGAAACTTTTTTGGACCCAAATTTTGTTTGTATAATAATAGTAATATAGAGCTGGCTTGTAATGCAACCGGTATTTTTACCAATCTGGCTTACGGTAAATATTGTATTTCAGCCTATGATTCCTGTAGCGATACAACCATTCTCCGTTGTTTTAGTAGCATACCACCTGTGTTAAGCGTAGGTAACAACATATTTATAAAAGATAAAACCTGTAATACATTTACAGCATTGGTTACCGGACAAGTTGGTTTATCATCGCCTCAATATTGTCTTAAAAATTCTCTTAACAATACCATTGCATGCAATAGCACGGGGGTATTTAATAACCTTGCCTATGGCAATTATTGTATCAATATAAAAGATAATTGCAGGGATACAACTATCATAAGATGTATTGCTGCAACGCCACCTCGTCCGTTTGTTCCGTCCGTTATTTTACCTGCCTATACCCAATGCACTCTGTTTGGAATAGTAGTTGGAGGGGATAGCTTAACAAGCCCGCTGTATTGTATTTTTGATAAAAATAATGTACAAATAACTTGTAATACAACTGGAATATTTGATAGCCTGGCCTACGGAAAATATTGTATTACGGTACATGATTCCTGCTTTGATACAACTATTACAAGGTGCATTGCTGTATTTGGCCCCACCGTAATAAATGATATTGTTGTTAATAAAAGCAATCGAACCTGTACTTCTTTTTCAATCAGTACAACTGGTGGTGGCTCCATCATTGATCCTGGATTTTGTTTGTACACCAATCAAAACGTTTTGGTTGAATGCAATAAAACCGGCATTTTTTCAAACCTGGCTTATGGGGCATATTGTTTAAAAGTTAAAACCACTTGCCCGGATACTTCCTTTACATATTGTTTTTCTGAGTATCCTCCTTTGCCTGCCTTAAATAACAATGTGGTAATTACCAAAAAAAACTGTACAACTTTTAATGTTAACACCAGTGGAGAGCAAAATTTCACCACTCCAAAATATTGTTTGTACAATGCAGGTAATATAAAACTTTCATGCAACACAACAGGAGTTTTTACCAACCTTATCTATGGCAGTTATTGTATAAAGATTAAGGATGGTTGTTACGATACACTGGTAACAAGGTGCTTTAATGTAGTGCCCACACCCATTAAGTTAACCATATCTTCAAGAAAATCATGTAGACTGGGCTATGCAAGTTTTGGTATAACTGTTATTGGAGGTTCAATACCTGTAAATATCAAAATCTATAAGCCTAATGGAATATTGTTTTTTAACAGGAACTATAATTCAAGCACAGTCACTATTGATAGTATTCCTGGAACACTTACAGGTCAACGGCACAAAATTGTGGTAACAGATAATTGTGGTAATAAAGACTCTGTTTATTCAAGTGCTACGGTTAGTTTTTTTACACATCTGCCTACAGTTGTGCCTAAGTGCCCAAGTTCTACCTGGGCAAATGGCTCTGGTACATTGCTAATAAAAGCCACTTCTAATACAGGAACACTTACTGTACGAATAATGAAAAGGAACGGGACACTTTTGTCGCCATTTATTTCACCTAGCGTTGTATCAGGCAATACGTTTACATTTAATAACCTGGAGCCTGCTGTATACATTGTACGGTATAGTGCTAATGATAATTGTAATAATATTTTTTATGATACTGTGGTAGTTAGTCCGTATATATATCCAAATTTAAACAGGTCGTCTGTTTATCAATGTGATGTAAATGGCTTTAGTTTAGGAGCAGTCGTATCTAACGGAGTTGGTCCATTTTTGTATGAAATTATAGGCAGTTCTCCGTCAACACCATCCATTGTTACTAGTCCGCAACCTGCCTCTTTGTTTAATATTAACAATGGCACTAACTATTCCCTTGTTAGGCTAAGGGCAACAGATGGGTGTGGTAATGCAACATTGGAAGATGCCAGTATTTTACCCTTGGTTAATTATGGTATTACTGCTTCATTTAATTGCTTTCAATTAAATACCACATTAAGTGTTGATACCGTATATAATTCAACCTATCGGTGGTACAAAAAAACTTATCAAAATAGTAATGACAGCATCCTGCTTGGAACGGCCAGTAGTTTGTACATACCTTTTGTACTGCCAGCCGATACAGGCTTCTATTTTTGCGATATTGTAGTAAACAGTGGATGCATAAAACGCAGGAATTACTTTCATTTAAATGGCAATTGTTTTAAGTTTTTACCAGTGGTTGTAGTAGATTTTACTGGTAAATATTATGAAGACAAATCGATTTTAAACTGGAAGATTATAGGTAGTGTAAACTTACAGCAATTTATTATTGAACGTAAAGATGCATTTTCAGCATTTTCAGCAATTGGCAATGTGATGGTTGCTCAGGATGGTAAGCAAAACCAACTGTTTAATTTCCGGGATACTGTGCCGCTGCCCGGTAAAAATTATTACAGGTTAAAATTAATAAATCAAAACAATACATTTACCTATAGTAATTCAATATTATTAAGCCGAAAAATTTCCATGGAAGGGATTAGCATCTATCCTAACCCGGTTAATGATAAACTTACGATAGCATTTAAGGGAGTCAACAGCTACAATTATAAAATACGATTGATGAATTTGCTTAACCAAGTGGTAAAAGAATATGATATATATGGTGCATCAGGCACTAAACTGGAGATAACCCGAACCAAAGAAATGCAAAATGGTGTGTATGTTTTAACAATATTTGATAAAAATACCAATGAAAATTTTTCCCGAAAAGTGATTTTTCAATAGGTTATTGGTAGGTAAAACTTAGTTCCAAATAAATTTATACCCAAAATGTGAATTTATTTTAGAATTATATTTCATTTTTAAAAGAGAATTCCTACCTTCGCCGTCCAAAAATAAAAGGTCAACAATGCCTACAATACAACAGTTAGTTAGAAAAGGAAGAGAAATAATTAAAGCTAAAAGTAAGTCAAGAGCTTTGGATTCTTGTCCTCAGCGCCGTGGCGTATGTACAAGGGTTTATACAACTACCCCTAAAAAACCAAACTCTGCTTTACGTAAAGTAGCCAAGGTAAGGTTAACCAACAAAATAGAGGTAATTGCATACATCCCTGGAGAAGGTCACAACCTGCAGGAGCATTCTATCGTTTTAATACGTGGTGGAAGGGTAAAAGATTTACCAGGTGTACGTTATCATATTGTACGTGGTAGTTTAGATACTGCTGGTGTAAAAGATCGTAAGCAAAGTCGTAGTAAATACGGTACCAAAAAAGAAAAAGCTAAGAAATAGGCCCGCCCCTATATCCTAAAGGGGATAAGAAACAGGCAAATAATTTAAATACGAAATAAAAAGTTTATTCCAATGAGGAAGACACAACCAAAAAAAATACCTTTGGCTCCAGATCCAAAGTTTAACGACAAATTAGTTACTCGTTTTGTAAACAATTTGATGTGGGAAGGAAAAAAGAGTGGTGCTTATACCATCTTTTATGATGCAGTTGAAAAAGTATCAAAAATAACCGGCGAAAATGGTTACGATGTTTGGAAAAAAGCGTTGGGAAACATTACACCTGGTGTAGAAGTTCGCAGTCGTCGTATTGGTGGTGCTACTTTCCAGATCCCTTCTGAGGTTCGTACCGACAGAAAGATTTCCTTAAGCATTAAGTGGATGGTAAGATATAGCCGTGAAAGAAATGGGCGAAGTATGGCTGATAAATTGGCTAATGAAATAGTAGCTGCAAGTAAAGGTGAAGGTGCTTCATTCAAAAAGAAAGAAGATACACATCGCATGGCCGAAGCTAACAAGGCATTTGCTCACTTTAGAATTTAATTTATCTTTTAGAACTTTATATAAAATAGCTGCTCGAAAGAACAGCTATTTTTTTTATCAAAAATTTTGCTGCTTGTCTTATGAATTAACCAGGTTAATACTTAAACAAAACAAACCATTATTACAATGAGAAAAAATCACCTCCTTATTTTGCTGTTTATATTTATATCAGCAAGTGCCCCTTTATTTGCCCAACAAAAAATTACTGGAAAAATTATTAATCAGCAAAATGAGCCTGTTTCCGGGGCAACCATTACGCTTGATAAATCCAAAAAAGCTGCTTTATCTTCAGGCGATGGCTCTTTTGAAATTAATACATTGGCAAATGATAAGGCAATTAT
>JAYTTM010001129.1:0-3244 GCA_043745055.1 Chitinophagaceae bacterium
TGGTAATGCATATGGCTGCAATTTTACACCTGCGTTATTAATTAACATCCAAAAAGGAATGTCAGCATTTGAACAGGAAACCTTTGGTCCATTAGCGGCAGTAATTGCTGCTAAAGATGAAGCCACCGCCATTCAGCTAGCCAATGAATCGGAATATGGCTTGGGCGGCAGTGTATGGACAAGTGATATTGATAAAGGCATTGCCATTGCCCGCCAAATTAATACCGGTGCCGTGTTCGTCAATGCATTGGTGAAGAGTGATCCGAGACTTCCTTTTGGCGGCATAAAAAAATCTGGCTACGGCAGAGAGTTGGGCAGACAAGGAATTTTAGAATTTGTAAATGCAAAAACAATTGCAGCAATGCTGGCTTAATTGCACTAACTCAATTGCACGGCCCTTTAGGGCCGTGATAAAAAAAGATATTGTTCTTTTAGGGTATAATCCAAATATCGTTAGGCTAAAGCCCTAATTTTTATTTTGAATTCATAACCCGTCTTAAAGGATGGGGCAATTGAAAAAGAGATTTTATAACCCAACCCAAAAGGACGGGGCAATGAGCAAAGTTTAGTATTGATTATTCACCATTCACCATTCACCAAATGAGCAACTCACAAATAATACTAGATAGAAGAAAACAATTTGTACCCAATGCAATTGGTATTTTCAATCCATCTACAGCAGTTAGTGCAAATGGCAGTATCATCACAGACGCTGATGGTAATGAGATGATTGATTTTGCAGGCGGAATTGGTGTTGTAAATGCAGGCCATTGTCCACCACCTGTAGTAGCTGCCATTGCAGCACAGGCAGCGCAAATGATTCATTGCAGTTTTAATGTGGCTTCCTATGATTTGTACATGCAACTGGCTGAAAAATTAGCCACTTTATTTCCGCATGGCGATGATACAAAAGTTATGCTCACCAACTCCGGCGCAGAAAGTGTTGAAAATGCCATTAAAATTGCCAGGCAGGCAACAGGTCGGCAGGCAATTATTTGTTATGATAGCGCTTTTCATGGACGCACCATGATGGCAATGACGCTGACTTCTAAAGTCGGCTACAAACTAGGCTGTGGACCTTATGCGCCTGAAGTGTACCGGTTGCCATTTCCTGATTATTACAAATTAAATAATGGTAAATCGGAAGATGATTTTTCGGATATTCATTTGAGAGATTTAGAAGAATTCTTCAATACTAATATTCCCAGCAATCAGGTTGCTGCTATTATTATGGAGCCTGTGCAGGGCGAAGGTGGTTTTAATGTAGTGCCTATAAAATATATTCAGGAGCTAAGAAAGATTTGTGATAAATATGGTATCCTGTTAATATTAGATGAAGTACAAAGTGGCTTTGGCCGAACGGGCAAATGGGCAGCTTACGAGCATTTTGATGTGGTACCAGATATTTCTACCTGGGCAAAATCAATGGGCAGCGGTATGCCGATAGGATGTGTAATTGGCAAAGCAACAATCATGGATAGCTGTAAGCCATCTACCATTGGCGGGACTTATCCCGGCAATCCGGTTTGTTGCGCTGCTGCAATTGCTACCATCAAATACATGGAAGAAATCGACATCAATGCCTTGGGCAAAAAGGTAGGAAATATAGTAAGGACAAGGTTTAATAAAATGAAGGAACAGTTTCCTGCAATTGGCGATGTTCGTGGATTAGGAGCGATGATGGCTTTTGAATTAGTGAAAAACAACGATCCACATCAGCCAGATGCAGATACCTGTAAAAAGCTCATTGCTTATTGTGCAGCAAATGGTTTGATAGTTATCAATGCCGGTGTAAATGGAAACGTAATTCGCATTTTAAGTCCGCTGGTAATTGAAGAAAATTTATTGAATAAAGGGTTGGATATTATTGAAAATGGGTTAAAAGAAATATTGGGATAAGTTAATTGTTCAGGTCAATTGCCCTGGTGAATTGCCTTGTTGAATTGCCCTGGTGAGTTGCCCTGATGAGTTGCCCTGGGCTTTAGCCCAGGGAATTAAAAATAAATAAATAAATTATGAATACACTACAATTTATAAATGGCGAATGGATAGAAGCAGTAGATAAAGGCAGTTATCATTTAATAAATCCTGCCACTGAAGAAATCATTGAAACCATCAGCTATGGTAATGATAAGGACTGCAATGCTGCAATCGAATCAGCCCAAGCCGCTTTTGCAACCTGGAGCAAAACCACTCCATATATCCGTGCAGCTATTTTAAAAAAAGCAGCCGACTATATAAGAGAAAATGTGGAAGCCATTGCAATAGATATGGTGCTGGAAAGTGGTAAACCTTTGGCAGAAGCAAAAGGTGAATGGCAGGTGGCAGCTAATTTATTTGAATGGTATGCAGAAGAAGGTAAACGTTCCTGTGGTAAAACAATACCCACCAGCAGAGCAGATAAACGAAGCTATACCATCTGGCAACCGATGGGGGTAATTGGCGTAATCACCGCTTGGAATTTTCCGGCATACAATCCCGCCCGTGCATGGGCAGCCGCACTGGCAGCAGGTTGTACGGTAGTGGCCAAGCCATCGGAAAGTACACCATATGCAGGTATCCATTTAGCAAAAGCTTTGATACATGCAGGTTTGCCAAAAGGCGTTTTGAATGTTTTGATAGGCAATGCAAAATCAATTGGCCAGGCCATGCTGGATCATCCACAGTTAAAAAAGATAAGTTTTACCGGTAGCACCAGAGTGGGAAAAATATTAATGGATGGAGCTTCCCGTACGCATACCAAATTATCGTTGGAGCTGGGCGGCAATGCGCCTGTTGTAATTTTTGATGATGTGGAAATAGGTGCATTAGCAAAAGCAGCCGTGGCCGCCAGGTTTAGAAACAATGGACAGGTTTGTATTTCGCCTCAACGCTTTTATGTACACAAAAATATTTATCAGCAATTTAGTGAGCAGGTCACCAAATATGTAGCACAATTAAAAGTGGGTAATGGGTTTGAAGAAGGGGTGAATCTTGGTCCGTTGATTACAAAAAAGCAGCAGGAAAGTGTTATGAGTTTATTATCAAAAGCAACAGCAGAAGGTGCAACTATTTTAACCGGTGGCGATTCATCTGCAACAGGCAAAGGCTACTTTATACAACCGGCTGTAGTGGGTAATTTAACGCAGGAATCTACGCTGGCACGTCATGAAATTTTTGGTCCGGTGTTGCCGTTATTTTCTTTTAATGATTTTGATGATGCGATGGCAAAAGCCAATGATACAGAATATGGTTTAGCGGCCTA
>JAYTTM010001130.1:0-3238 GCA_043745055.1 Chitinophagaceae bacterium
TGAATAAAAAAATGAACTGATTTTTTATAATGACAGCTGTTACGAATACCGATAATTTGCACGATTAACCTTTCAATGTTTAAAAAATTGGTATTTCTACTGTAGGTTTGCAGCCGAACTTGAATATCATGTATAATATCACGTATAAATTTGAACAGAAAGGATTGGAACCTATTACATTTAACAATGTGGAGGATGGGCAGTCGTTGCTGGAAGTAGCTTTAAAAAACGACATCAATCTGCACCACAATTGCGGCGGCGTTTGCGCCTGCAGTACCTGTCATGTGTATGTAGAGCAGGGGGATGATTTTTTAGAAGAGTTGTCAGACAGGGAAGAAGATTTTATTGACAGAGCCGTTAGTCCAAGGTTAAATAGCAGGTTGGGTTGTCAATGTGTTTTGCACCCAGGCAGTGGATCTATTGTAGTTACGTTACCCGATCAATCACAATTTTTGGGAGAATAAATATAAAAGTGATCAAGTACGAATGTGCCAATTCCCCCTATTTTCAAGAACCTGTGATTACATAAATAACTTTTAAATTTTTGAATTAGCGATCAGCTAATCTGCATACCAGCAAATTATTTTTTATGTTTGAACCACCCATCAACTGGAGAGATTACGAAGACATTGCAATGAAATTGTACGAACGTTTTGGTGATGATTTTAATGAAGGAAAAATTTACCGTATCCGTTTTACCGACCTATTAAAATGGATATTGGAAATTCCCAATTTTGAAGGCAAGCCGGAAGATAGCAACGAAGGCCACCTGGAAATGATACAAAGTACATGGGTATATGAATGGAGAGATAATCAGAAATAAGTTTTCAATTTTTTTTCAGCCATTTTTTCATCACCGTTGTGCAATTTCATTTAGTTAAGGTGCGATATTAAAATATCGAATATCGAACAGGGAAATCTGCACCTGCCTTTACCGGCAGGAAGGTTCACAAATGGCCGGATTACTTCATCATTTGATAATACGTGTTCATTATTGAATATTGTTTTTCTTGATAAAATATCATTGACAGTTATGATAAAAAAAACGATTGGATTTTACAAGTGTTCATTCAGGCACCTAGCTTACAAGAACCTTGGCCTTCTTTTACGTACGACAGCAATTTTCTTACAACTTAATTCTGTTGAATACTTTAAGTTTCAATCATCAAAAAAATAAATAACTGCACAAGCGCCGTCAGGGTTTGCAACCGCTGACGGCGCTTGTAGCTTAGACTTTCAAAATCTAAATAAATCCTTACAACCTGTTTCGATTTTTAGAATGACTGTAGTCGCAATCGGGGTTTAATGATGAATACTTTATTTAACTCAAACAGCTTCTTATTTTACTTCTTCAAATTAACTATCTTTCCTTTCTAACAATCCTGAAAATGATTTATTTAAAAAAAAATACTGTTTTTGTTGCAGTAAGTATTGCATTTATGATGAGCACATCCCAGGCACAAATAAAATATCCGGTTACAAAAAAAATTAACCAATCAGATAATTATTTTGGCACTGTAATAGCCGACCCCTACCGCTGGCTGGAAGATGACAACAGTGCTGAAACCAAGGCCTGGGTTAAGGATCAGAATAAAGTTACAGATGATTATTTATCAAAAATCCCTTATAGGGAAGCTGTTAAAAAACGGCTGGAAGAAATGTGGAACTATACCAAATACAGCTCTCCTTTTAAAGAAGGCGTCTACTATTATTTTTATAAAAATGATGGACTGCAAAACCAGAGTGTTTTGTACCGGCAGATTGGTTTACAAGGCACGCCAGAGGTATTTATTGATCCTAACAGCATGAGTAAAGATGGCACCATTGTACCGGGAGTTCCTTCCTTTACCAAATCTGCAAAGTATTGCGCCTACCTGCTTTCTACAAGTGGAAGCGACTGGCAGAAGGCTTTTATAATGGATGTAAAAACAAAGCAATTACTACCAGATAAATTGCAATGGATAAAGTTTAGCGGCATCAGCTGGAAGGGTGATGAAGGTTTCTTTTACAGCCGATATCCACAGGAAGAAGAGAAAAATTTATTGAGTAAAAAAAATGAATTTCATAAGCTGTATTATCACCAGCTTGGCACGCCTCAAGCTGCAGATAAAATTATTTTTGAAGACAACAAACATCCGCTACGGACTATCACCGGTGGACTTACGGAAGATAACCGGTTCTTAATTGTCAACATGTCTGAAGGGACAAGTGGTGTGGAATTGTGGGTAAAAGATATGGTAGCTGATTCTCCTTTTTCTTTATTGATAAAAGGTTTCGACAGCGAAGCAGAGGTAGTAGATAATGATGGTGAAAGGCTGTTGGTAAAAACAACTATTGATGCGCCCAATTACAAACTGGTGAGCATCGATCCAAAAAATCCTGCTAAAGAAAATTGGATAGAGATCATCCCTGCACAAAATAAATTATTGGAAAGCATCGGCACTGCTGGCAAAAAACTATTGGCTAGCTACCTTGAAAATTCCAGCAGCAGGGTTTATCAATACAATTACAAAGGCAATCTTGAAAAAGAAATTAAATTACCGGGACTGGGCACTGCCAGTGGGTTTAATGGAAAGGTAACGGATAAAGAAATTTTCTATTCTTATACCTCATTCAACACGCCCAACACTATCTTTAGTTATGACATCAACACCGGAAAAAGTGAAGTATTTAGAAAGCCTGAACTAAATTTAAATCCGGATGATTATGTAACTGTGCAATCGTTTTTTAAAAGTAAAGACGGAGCTAATGTTCCTATGTTCATCACATATAAAAAAGGCTTGCAATTAAATGGCACCAACCCAACACTAATTTATGGCTACGGTGGTTTTAATATTCCGCTAACTCCGGCATTCAATATTTCAAATGCTTTCTTTTTAGATCAGGGTGGCGTTTATGTTCAGGTAACATTACGTGGTGGCAACGAGTATGGAGACGACTGGCATAAGGCAGGTATGTTGCAAAACAAACAAAATGTTTTCAATGATGTTTATGGGGCTGTGCAGTTTTTAATTGATAACAAATATACCAACCCCTCTAAACTGGCCATTCGTGGCGGCAGCAATGGCGGCTTACTGGTAGGCGCTTGCATTACGCAACATCCTGAATTATTCAAGGTTGCCATTCCACAGGTAGGCGTCATGGATATGTTGCGCTATCACCTGTTCACCATTGGCTGGGCATGGGCTGTAGAGTATGGCCGCAGCGATAAAAAAGAAGATTTTGAAAATCTGTATAA
>JAYTTM010001131.1:0-3237 GCA_043745055.1 Chitinophagaceae bacterium
GGCAGCAGCAGTGGCCTGCTGTTATGCAAAATACCATCAATGCCTGTAAGCAGCACAAGGCTAAACTGGTTTTTATTGATAATGTTTATATGTATTCCAGGGATGCCATCTCTCACATTACAGAAGAATCGCCATTGGATCCACCCAGCAAAAAAGGAAAAGTCCGTTTGCAGATTGCACAAATGCTGATGGATGAAGTAGCCAAAGGAAAGCTGACTGCATTGATAGCAAGAAGCGCCGATTTTTATGGACCTGATGTAAAAACAAGTGTACTTAAAATAAGCGTTTTTGATAATTTTAAAAAAGGCAAAAAAGCGATGTGGCTTTCCGATGCCACTAAAATTCATTCCTTTACCTACACACCCGATATTGCAAAAGCCACAGCCCTGCTGGGCAATACCGCCGAAGCCTATGGACAGGTTTGGCATTTACCTACATCAACCGAGAAATTAACCGGTGTTGATTTTATCAATATGATTGCCGCAGAAATGAAGGTGAAGCCAGCTTATGATACGTTTTCCAAATTTATGATAAGTGTGCTCGGTTTATTTTTACCCATACTAAGTGAGTTAAAAGAAATGCAGTACCAGAACGACCAGAATTATTTTTTTGACAGCAGTAAATTTCAACAACGGTTTGGGACAAAGCCGACAAATTATGTGGATGGAGTGAAGGAGATTGTGAAAGGGATGTAGGAGAATTATCCATACCCTGTTATCAAACGAGCTACTATTTTTACTGAAAAGAATTAACATCCCCCTGTGTTTTTGCTAATATTGGGTGCATTTAAAATTATCCCATTGCTGTTAAGCTGCTTTTTTAAATAAAAGTATATAATTAATGTAGCAACTTATTCTACAATTACTTTTACAAAATATTTTTCGTTACCAGGATTAACTACTTCAATTTCATAAATTCCTTTAGCAACTCCTTTTGCAAGCTGTATTTCTTTCATTTGAAAAGCACCTGCATTTGAAAATGTGGTACTGGTCATTGTCTGACCGGTTGAATTCATCAATCGAACGAAATAGTTACCTTTTTCCATGTTGTTAAACCGTAATCTGATAGTACCATCTGATACCGGGTTAGGGTAAACATCGATGCCTCCGTTGCTATTTGTAACACGAACTTTTACAACTTTACTATAACCTGACTTCTCGTTGATACTGTTACTTTTAATGCGGTAAAAATTATCTCCCCCGGCTGCATTTTCATCCAGCCAGTTATATATAAAGTTGCCAGTAAAAATACCCTGCGATAGTGTAGTATTTGCTTTAGTAAAACGAGTGCCATCTACCGATTTTTCAACTTCATATTCTTTAATATTTATTTCATTGGCTACCTGCCATTGCACGGCAATTTTATTATTTTGCTGCCATGCTCTTACGCTGGTAAATGTTACAGGAAGAACCGCCTGATAGGGAGATTTAAATACAACCCGGAACCTGTCTTCTGCTTTCGAGAGCGGATTGGCAGATATGGCAAAATCAATCTCACTTACCCCGGCTGTACTGAGTTGTAAACGGTTGCTAGTAAACTTATCTTCCAGAAAAGCCTCGTACCCGGGAGCAAAATCGTTAGCCTCAAACCTAAAGCGATAAAGCAGTTCATTAAATTTTGACATGGCAAAAAAGATGGTATCTGTATCCTGAATATCACTTCTTTTTTCAATGGCAATTTTAACCGAATCTCTTAAAATACTCAGGCTTTCTTTGGTATTAAAACTGATGATTTTTTTAGCATCTTCACTATTTGCTGCATTATTAAAAGATGAATTAAAAACATTTAACACGCCATCAGTTAACCTATAGGCACTATCAGCTTTTGCGTAGATATCCGAACGAAATATAGGGAACACAGGGTTGGCTTGTGGCCTTGCTCCGGTGGCATTTGCAATGCCAACAAGGCTGCTGATTAAAGCCAGTTTATCTGATTCGTGAAAGGTTATATTACCAATGCTGCCTGCATCTATTACAAAGGCCTGCCCTGATTCTATCTTACCGTCGGATGTATAAGCGCTTTGGCTGGAAGTTTGCACAAATGAAGTGCCCAAACCGGTAAAAGTTACCCACTTACCAGGCTGGATGTAGGAGGTAAACATTTTAGGATCCCACATATAGTAGCTCCGGTTTTTTGCTAAAGTACCTGCCACATCCACATTTAAGAGGCTGATAGCAGATGGGTAAGGATTACCAATTACCTGCCTTCCCGTAGTAACCGGTACTGATATGTTTCCAATATTTATTCTTCCCTTAGGTTCAAGTATGGTGTTAGCAGAAGGCATATACTGGTTACCAATTATAAAGCTCCTGTCGCCTCTTACAAACAGCATCCAGCCCTGCTGATCAGTTACTTTTGTACTAATAGTAGATGTTGGTGATAACCAGGATAAAACGCCAGAACCTGCATACAAAATAGAGGCTGAAGTGGTGCCTTGATCAAATCCATTGGCAGCACTATATAAGCCCCCAGGGCCGGTAATATGGGTACCATAGCCTGGCCATGGATTGTAAATACCGGCGCTTCCGTTGGGTAAATTTTTATTAGGGTTCACCACGCCTTCCATAAATGCCTCATTAATGGATGGTGCTGTTGCACTTTGTAAGGGAGCTGTAAGCAATCTCCAGGAGCGGGTGGCTGTTGGGTTTTGAATAAACCGCTGCACAACAAATTTACCAGTACCTCCATAGCGTATGCTGATGTTGGCAATAGTTGTTACCGGCGCAATATCTGCTGTTCGGGTGCTGTTAGATACGATGGTGACATCACTGTTACGGAGGCTGAATGTGCCTTTTGTAAAACCAAGTTCCCGGTTTACTGTAATATTGGAAAGCAACACAACTGAATCGGTTGCATTGGTTTTATTGATCCATAAGTGGGCAAAATTCTCACCACCAAATCCGCCTTCATTATCTTTTGCGGCTGAGGCCGGTGCAGTAATCGTTGACATAGAAATACCATTACCACTAAAATTTGCAGGTCCATCAAAAGTTACTTTTCTATCATTGTGTGTAAATATACCTCCTGCATTTCTTGTCCAGTTTCCACCTAAAGAAATATCTCCGCTTGTACTTCCGCCCAATTTAAGCGTTCCGTTAATAGTTATATTCCTTCCAACACTAAGGCTGGCACTACCACCAGAATAATCTTGCTGAAGAGAAGAACCAGCATCAATCTGTACATCATAACAAACATATCCATTTCCTGCTACAGGGAAGTTAATAGTCGTATTATTCT
>JAYTTM010001132.1:0-3232 GCA_043745055.1 Chitinophagaceae bacterium
CGTTTGATTTTACATAAGTGGTAAAGGAATATTTAAAGGATATAGTAATTTACATCTGCTTCAACTCAGGATTTCTTTTGTAACACATCCACTTTCAAAATGCTATATTATGATTATGAAGCCAGATTTATTTTCAAAATTTTCTCTACTAATCTTTTGTTTTATGGTAGGTGGTTTTTCCCTTAATGCACAGCAGTACGATTGCAATTTTGCAAACCCTGTTATTAAAATTGATTTTGGAGACGACCGTATTCCAAAAGACTTTTCGTTTTCCTCACTAAAAAAAAATTACAACCGCACAACAATAATTTGTCCGGATGATGGTGAGTTTTCTTTTGTCTCCTATACAAATGATTGTTTCCTTGGCAACTGGATATCCTTTTACAAAGACCATACACCCGGCAGTGTGAACGGCAGGATGATGCTGGTGAATGCTGCCCTCAAGCCCGCAGTTTTTTTCACCATTACCATGACTGATCTAAAGCCAAACACCAATTACGAACTTTCTACCTGGTTTGTAAATGTGTGCCGTGCCGGGTCTGGTTGTGAACCAACGCCGCCGGAAATACGAATGGCTGTGTTTGCAGAAGGAAAAAAACTGGCACAGTTTAATACTGGCGCAATTGTACCTACAGGTGCAGCCAACTGGAAACGGTTTGCCGGAACCTTTACAACCCCCGCCGTTGTTTCGGGCCTGGTTGTTACGATGGAAGATATTACTGAGGGCGGATGTGGTAATGATTTTGCAATTGATGACATTGAGGTAAGAGAGTGTACACTTATGAAAACCGTACAGGCTCCTGCGCTACAACCAAAGCCCATTCAGACACCTGTGCTAAAACCAAAGCCCATCCAGGCTCCTGTGCTTCAATCAAAGCCAATTCAAACTCCTGTGCTACAACCAAAGCCGGTACAGGTTCCTGCTCCACAACCGAAACCAATTGTGAGCAATAGGCCGCCGGTTAAAAATAACGCAGTCATTATACCGGAAGTAAAAAAAGAAGTGCAAAAGAAAGTAGTTGTAAAGCCTCCGGTAATCAACAAAGAAGTTGCAGTTGTAAAGAATGAACCTGTTATAAAACAAGGTGGTACTATTAAGCCTGTTATAAAAGCAATGGCCATTGTTGTGCCCGATATAATCAGGAAAAGGGAAAATCCTGTGGTGCAGAAAATTGAAACCGGCCCATCTGAAATTTTGATAGAGTTGTACGACAATGGGGAAATTGATGGTGACACGGTAACGGTTTATCACAATAACGAATTAGTTGTTTCTCATGCCGGCCTTGCTTTAAAGCCGGTATCATTCAAAATAATTATTGATAACCAAAACCCACATCATGAGCTGGTGATGGTGGCAGACAATCTCGGTAGTATTCCCCCGAATACCTCCCTGATGGTAATAACAACAAAGTACAAACGCTATGAAGTGTTTATATCTTCGACAGAGCAAAAAAATGCCAGGGTGCTGATTGATTTGCAAAAGGAGTAGGAGGGTTGGTTTTTTAAACACAACAAATAGCCTGGAAGCAAAAAACAGCGAATAGAAAAATCTACCAATTAAAAAGGTCTCTGTTTGTAACAACAAAGACCTGTACCAATTACAATGCTACCGATATATCCGGATGGCAATGAAAATTTACTACAACACTTTACGTCCGGTAAGCAGGTTGTAGATTATTGCTATAACAGCTATTACCAATAATATATGGATGATACCCCCGGTGAAAAAACCGCCCAAAAAGGATATTGCCCAAATAATAATGAAGATCACTGCGACAGTCCATAAAATGTTTCCCATGTTGAAAAAATTTAAAAGTTAAAAAAATAATGTTATTTAGTTATTCATTTTGGTTATTACATCCACAAAATTCTGCCAAATAATTTTTTGCTCCTGATTACCCACTTTTGAGTATGGATGGCTGCTTTTGATAAAAAAGATTTCCTAAACTGGGAAAATAATTACTCAAAAGTTAAAATCTAACAAAATCATCTTTAGCTCAAAAGTATTTTGCATATGCCTTTCTCGCCAGGCAGTATTCCCCCGAATACCTGCCTGATGGAAATAACAAAAGAGTACAAACGCTATGTAGTGTTTATATTTTCCAAAGAAAAAAACGCCCGGGTGCTGATTGATTTGCAAAAGGAAGAGTAACATTTAGTCTAATGTCTTAAGGGTACTTTGCAGGAAGAAATCTAGAAGGTATTATCCGATGCAAATTAAACTAAGTGCCACCAGAGTGGGGTAGCACTGTTTGCCAGGCTGCTTCATCGAGTTGTATGATTGAACTGATGTATTTGCCGAGTTGTAAAAACGGCTCGTTTCCGGAATGAATCATTTTATAAATATATCAAATCTTTTGCATGCATACTTTTTTGGGCCGGAAAACTATGCTTGTTCATGTCAATTTAGCTTTGCCTTCAACGCTGTTATTTCTGCTTCCAGTGATTGCTGTTTGTCTTTGGCGTACAAAAAATGTAATTCGTTGGCATAGGTTGCTGCAGTTGCAGGATTTGATTTTAATTTCTTACCTGATTTTGCGCCACCGTTGGCCCTGGGCCCCAAATGCCAGTTACATTGTAGTGTTCATCGAGTTGAATTAATTTGAGAATAGAACGAGTGCCATTGGTAAGATACGCATTCATCAGTTCATCGTTCAGGTCACGCTATACCAATTTCATTTCTATCTTTCCTTCACTCAGTTCCGTAGTTTGTTAAAAGCAGGCAATGTTAGCGAGGCATCGCTACACCAATGTGCAGTAAGTATTAAACAGTAGATTTTATGCTGTAGATTTTTTACTTGTTCAGTATTCGCTTAGCCTGCAACAAATGTTTTTTCTACCCGGTGCATTCTTCTTTGATTAAGGTTTATGTATTCCTTAATTTTTAAATCGGCATTGAGCGCATGGTCTTCCGCCAATTGTTGTTTGTACTGCTGGTAGCCAATACCTCCTTGGAGGTAACCTGCATAATCAGTTTTCCTGATTATTGTAGTCGTTACGGTCGTTGTCATTGTTTTTCTTTAATGTTAAAAAGCTACAACAAAAAACTGTTTTTAAAAATGGAGAATGAAAGCAAAGGGATGGACAATTTTTCCGGAGGAATTACATAGCAGAAATGCAATGCTCAAAAGCAATTTATAGGGTTAGGCATTTACTTCGCAAACGAATATTGCTACGGCCTCTAATAAAAAGTGCTAGAAAATTTCAACATAATCCGTTAAGAAATCAAGGC
>JAYTTM010001133.1:0-12068 GCA_043745055.1 Chitinophagaceae bacterium
TTGAAGTAACAGATAATCTAATAAGAACCGTAGGTTCGGGTCATATAAAAAAGGCGGTAACTATTAATTAAAAACAGGTAGTTGGAATTAAACACACAACAATATGTGCCGAGCCTACGGCTCTCTGATAGCTGGTTTCATAAAGCACAACGGATTAAAATCCGTTGTTACAAAACAGAAATGAGCCTATGGCTCTACAGTAGATTTCTAATGTAGGTGCTCCAGTATTATTATTAGTAAGTTACCTGCCTGCACCTAATTTCGGATAGTAATTTAAAGTTTATAATACAGGGTCTACCACTTTAATGTGCGCCACTTCATTAATAACATAGCACCAGTTTTTATAACGGACTTTAGCAGT
Source organism: Chitinophagaceae bacterium (assembly GCA_043745055.1). Classification (GTDB taxonomy): domain Bacteria; phylum Bacteroidota; class Bacteroidia; order Chitinophagales; family Chitinophagaceae; genus Ferruginibacter. The sequence goes on from JAYTTM010001133.1 coordinate 362, forward strand.
AGCTAAAATTGATAAAGTCGATATGCTTACTGTTGCACAGTAAGGTTTACACCTGTGTTAACGGTTATTGAGCCCAAAGGCATTTCTACTTTTAAGGTTTTGCAACTGGCATTAATTGTAACAGTTACAATATGCCGAATGATAACAGTAGCAGTGGCAGAAGGCACAACGCCGCCTTCCCAAGTACTTGATGCATTCCAGTTACCATTTGCAACGGTAATGAATGAAGTGCTTATTACTCCTCCTTCCAAATTGCCGCTAGCGGCAATTTTTGATGCATAGACATCAGTAGTTGTCGTAGGATTTCTGCTATCAATCCAATTTATAATGGCTGAGCCTGCATTGCTTTTTATTAATTGTCCCAAATAGGGATAGGCATTCGGATTGATGCAAACATCTTTGCCGGTAGCCACCCATTGTAAAGCACCGCTATTATTAATTTTTTGAGCCTTGAGGAAATTATTAAGCGGATCTGTCCAGCAAAAAATATAATTACCCGTGCCATCGTCAATAATATCATTGTTATATCCTCCAAAATATCCTGCATCAGCAATTATTTTTATTCCATTGGTAGCCCAGTTTGCGGTTCCATTGTTCAAAATACGCTGGGTATAAGAAGCGGAAGAATTAGGTACACCTTCCCTGTCATCATTAAAAAACACGACCATTCCACCTGCGCCATCGCTCACAGTTTTTATTAGGTATTGTGTGCTGTCTGCTGTGCAAACAGGTACGCCTGCAGTAGCCCATTGCCTGGCTCCGGAAGAATTTAATCTTTGAGCATAAAAATTATTATGGCCTTTATTATTACCTGTATAATCATCAAATAACAAAATTACTCCACCAGCTCCATCTGTAACACTGGAATAAGTTTGGCCAAATACGTTGCTGGGGTATTGGTTAAAGGGTTGAGTATTTACAGGCAAGCCATTATTTGTCCATTGCAAGGCTCCATTACCATTGAGGCGCTGGGCATAAATATCAATATTATCAAATTCATCATTTGGTAATTGATTGCTGTTACGGGTATCTGCAAAGCAAATAATAGCACCATTACTGCCATCTGTAATAATATCCTGAGCGGCACGAAAACCGCTTGAGACACAAACTTGTACGCCTCCGGCAGACCATTGTATTGCTCCGTTGCTATTGTATTTTTGTACAAATACCTGGCTAAATGTAGTAAGGTTGCTAACAGCGTTAAATTCAGATTCGGTCCAACAAATGAGAGCGCCGGTGCCACCATCTGAACATAACTTGGATGAATATATTTCCCTTGTACTACTGCTGTTATTTACCTTAACCCCATCCAGTATCCAAACTGGGTTTCCGGCGTTATTGATATGCTGCATATAAACGTCGCCATTTTGGGTAGTTCTATAATCTATCCATGAAATATAAATACCACCATTGCCGTCAGGAATAGCATTTTCCAGGTTTTTTCCTGTAGCATTCACACAAACAGGTTTTGGGTTACTTGTGTTGCCCCACTGTATTTGCCCTGTACTATTTATATGTTGCACATAAAAGGCATTGGTACTACTATTATTGTTGTAAGATTCAAAAACGATAATCGCTCCATTTGCTCCGTCAGAAACCGACATTTTAGAGTTTTCATTTGTAATTGCAGTGCAGACGGGTGTGCCGCCGGTATTAGGATCACTATTCCATTGGGCAAATAAATCGAGATTGCAAAAAATACAAATTAAAAAAAGAAAATTATTCTTCATTACAATAAATTTAAAAGATGGGGAAATAGAAAACTGAACCGAGCAGGGGACTTTTAAACAGGAAAATGGATTCTCTAAATTACCAGTTTTTTTATCAAGTCAAACTTTTAATAAAAATATTATTTCAGAACTCTTTGACTTTGATTCATCAATAAAGCAGAAAAATTGAAACATGGAAAATTACTATCTATTAAAGTTGGTTTTGGTATTACCCAAACCAGTTTGTTGAACTGAAAAACAAAATAAATTGTAATCGTTTAAATTATTTAATCAAGTACGTATTAACTGTTTATTTAAAACCTTAACAAACTATTTATACATAAAAGATAATCATGCACAATATTTGATGTTAATGGTAGTTACAGGTATATATTCTCTACCTATATCAATAAGGCACAAGCCTATTACTAATTAAAAAAATGATTATGAAAGCTGAAATTGAAAGTCCCCAAAGTCACGCTGTATTGGAACAAGTAACAAATAATACCACCAGTTGGGTTGGTCAACGAACAAGGGATAACGAAGACCTGGCTTCAGGACAAACATTTATTGCAACATCAGAAGGCGACCTTGAAACAATAGAAGTGTTTTCAAGTATTGTTACAAAACCTGGTAAGATGATTATGACTCTACACGATTTTGATTGTCAACAAAAAAGCTGGGGACCTGTATTGGGTTCTGCCAGTATAGATGTTAATTGCAACGCAACCGGTAAATGGATTGCTTTTAAAATTCCGGGAATGCATTTAAATAAAGGCAAATCTTATGGTTTTCGCCTGGAAAGTCCGGATTCGTATGTAGGCGTTGGTGAAGCTGCAGGTAGTCATCAAAAGCCTCCATTTAGTTCGGGTCAGGAATGGCAGTTTACAAAAAATCAAAAAAGCGTAAAAAGCTTTTCCTATTTTAGTTTAGCCTTTAAAGTTGATACCCGAGCTTAAAATTTGTTGATGTAAAATAAAAACCCAACAGTAAACCAGTTGGGTTTTTAGGTGTAGTGTTATCAATAGTTCAGTAATAAAGTCGTAATAAAATCACCCTTACATTTTTTGTTTAGAGAGTTTAGGAGTTTAGATGAATTCCTAAATTACAAACAGTTAATTATGCCGAAAATAAATTTTTTGACAGACAGGTTTTCTATTGGTAAACCCTTACATAATCTATTTCCATTTTTTGTGGAAAGATGGTATCATCTACACCAAATTTTCCGCCCCAGTTTCCACCAACTGCAATGTTCAGCAGCAGATGAAAGGTTTTATCAAAAGGCCATGCTTCACTGTTAGTATGGCTATTTATATATTGGTGAAACTGTAAATTATCTATAAAAAAAGCAATGCCATCAGCAGTCCATTCAATGGAATAAATATGGAATGCTGTTGACAAATCTTTTCGGTTAACACCATCTGTTTTTTGTTTTCCATTTGCTCCATTATACGAACCTGTATGAATAGTGCTCAGTGCAGAATCTGGCCAATAACCCACATTTTCCATAATATCTATTTCTCCGCTGTGCGGCCATCCTCCATACTCCCAATTAGTAGGTAACATCCAAATTGCTGGCCATAAACCCCGGCCCGCAGGCAATTTTGCTTTTATCTCCAATCGGCCATATTTCCAGTCGCCTTTGTTTTTTGTAGCCAGTCTTGTTGAGGTATAAGATGCCCCGGAGAAATTTTCTTTTCTTGTCTCTATTATTAATTTACCATCTTCAACCCTTGAGTTTTCCAACCGGTTCCAGGTGTAATATTGTAATTCATTGTTTCCCCAGCCGCAGTTTTCAGGGCATCCTTTGCCCTTGTCATAACTCCATTTGGTACTATCCGGCAGGCCTTGGTAATTAAATTCATCCTGCCAAACCAGTTTTTTAAAATTACTTTGTGCATAAGAATGAAAAGTAAAAAAAAATACTAATAATAAAATGGAGTTGCGTTTAATTTGCATGGTAAGTTTGAGCATTAAATAGATTGTTTTTTATGGTAATTTTTGTTGATGAAAATGTGTGTTCAAATTTAATTCCAAAGGTTCCATCCTACGCATTCAGCTTTACTTTTGCAGATGGTAAAGCTATTAGATACAGATATAACAGGTAAAAAAACTAATTATAAATTGAGCCATTTAAATTAAATGTGTAAATGATTTATTAACTAGTAAAAAATTATTATTTATATACCCTGATATAATCCACTTCCATAGTTGAATTAGTAAATGAAGGATCAACTGCGCCACCAAAAGCACCTCCCATGGCAACATTCAGGATAAAAAAGAAATCATGATTAAATGGAATATTAGTTGAATTAGCAACTGAATGAATTAACTGGTCATCTACAAATATTTTAATAGAAGCAGCTGTCCATTCCAAACTGTATTTATGAAATTCTGTGGTTGCATTTGAAATTATTTTTGTACCTCCATCTGCATTACCTCCTGATCTTCCAGGGTAATGTAGGGTACCATAAATTTTATTCAATTCATTTCCATTATGTTCCATAATATCAATTTCGCCACATGCAGGCCACGATACGGTGTTTATATCGCTTCCCAACATCCAGATAGCTGGCCACGTGCCACTACCTGCTGGTAGTTTTGCACTTACTTCTACCTTGCCATATTGTAAAGTATATTTATTTTTACTAAGCATTCGGGCAGATGTATAGGCGCTTCCACTGTAGGTTTCTTGTATTGTTTTTATTTTTAAAACGCCACCTTGAACAATTGAATTTTCTGGTCTGCTGGTATAATACTGTAATTCTCTATTGCCCCAGCCTCCACCACCAATATCGTACCCCCATTTATTAGGGTCTGGAGCGCCATCTGTATTAAATTCATCGGACCAAACCAATTTTGTACCAAAGGGACTAATAGCTACTTCAACTGAAATTGATTTGGATATTTGACCACCAGTATTTTTTGCAACTACATTAACTGTATAAGTACCTGAGGCAACGTAATTGTGCGTTACAACTACAGAGGATGTTGCTGTTCTAAATGAACCATCACCAAAATTATATTCGTACGTAGTGGCATTGATGGCGTAAGCCAAAAAGTCAACATTGCCACTGTTATCTGTACTTACTGTTGAAGCAACAGTGAGATTTGTTGGGGCTGCAACCGCAGGGGGGGGGGTGCCTTGTTTGCCACAGGATGTAGACAACACAATTCCTATTGACAAAAATAATACTGACAGTTGTTTCATGTTTTTATGTTTATTGTTAGCCGAAATTTTAAAATAGACCACCTCGCTACAAAAGTAGAATATCTTATTGATGCCTTAAGGTTTTACTATTAATTTTTGATACCATGCGTGGCCATCTATGCCCACATTTCTTATAAAAAGTTTGGTAGCTGATAATTCCAGAATCTCATAGGTTTTACCACCAGTTCCAAAAATGATGAGGCCATTGCCCGGAACCACAAACTGTATTCTGGTTGAATAGTCCAACGTAGAACTGGATGTTGCATTCATAAATACAAGATTTTTTGTGCCGGATACATCAATCGGATAACAATCATCACCGCCGCTAAAACCATAGAGTGCTGTTGCAGCACCGATAGAAAAAGACGCACCTTTATTGTTGATGGCCATTGTAATATTGTTAGCGCCCACTTTTGTAAATGTTACCTCATCATCGTAGGAACATGGTAGCCTTGAGTTAGGATCTGCTTCATACCATTTTGGGTAGAATGTTTCCGGCTCAGCATCGTTTGCTGCAGGGCCAATTCCAAAATGCCCTTTGGTGTTTTTATCTGACATCCAGATTTTTGAGGAGCCATTAGTTAACCTGGTCATAATTGCATCCGGAATTTCAAATGCTACAAATACTTTTACTTTTTTACTAATGGTTGAAGTAGCTCCGCCGGTGCCAATTGCATTTACTGTAATTGTGTATTCATTGGTGCCGGGATTACCGTACTTATAAGTAATAATTCCGGATGGAATTACCTGAGGATCTGTACCATCACCGAAATCAATTTTATAGGAGAGGGCACTGGTAGAACTTGCTGTGATAGATACATTACCCATTCCATTTCCATTTGGGTTGGAAGCATCTGTTCCTGCAACTACAGCTGTTAAGCTAAGGCCAGTAGGTGTTTTAATATCCCCGAAGGAATATTCTACTTTTTTGCAACTGCTGAAACCGATCAACAATGCAAGGAAAACAAGGGTGAATGATTTTAAATTCTTTATCATAATAATTATTTTTTGAGATTAGTTAATTTTGATGTCGTCAAAAAAGTAAGTGAAGTTGGCAGAGCCATCACCCATTGTTCCTAAATCAAAAATCAATACAACTTTTTGATAAGTTTTTGAGACATCAATGCCATTGAAATCGAATGTTAGCTCTTCCCAGGCGTTGGCGGTTGTTGTTGTTGCAGAAACTTCTTTGCTAATAGCTCCGGAACTTAAATTTTCAACTTTTAATAATACTTTAGTTCCCACTTTGGGAGCAAATACTTTCATTTTAAAAATTTTACTTGTTGTAAAATTGATAGGAGCCGCAAGGGTTAAAAAACTACCACCATAAGTCTGGTCTGCACTTTTTATCATTTTACCCACTTTATTACTGATATTAACACCAGTAATACTTGGGTTGTTTACAACAGTACCGGCACCACCTCCAAAATTTGTATAAGCATAAGTTATTGTGGTGGATTCAAAATCGATTGGAAGTACCAGGCCAACAGCAGGAGGTGTAACACTACCTGTGGTTTGCATAATATCATCGAAGAAGAAAGTAAAGTTGGCAGAGCCATCACCCATGGTTCCATTTTCAAATATCAACGTAATTTTTTGGTAAGATTGTGTAACATCTATTGTGCTAAAATCAAAAGTGAGATCTTCCCAAGTATTTGCAGTTGTTGTAAGCACCTGCACTTCTTTACTGATTGCACCGTTAGTTAAGTTTTCAACTTTCAGTAATACTTTAACTCCAACTCTTGGGGCATACACTTTCATTTTAAAATTCTTTTTGGTAGAAAAATCTATTGCGCTGGCCAGGGCTATGCTGCTTCCGCCCCAGGTTTGATCTGCATTTTTTACCATCTTACCAATATTATTACTGGTATTAATGCCGGTAATATGTGAGTTGGCTATTATTGTAGCAACTCCGCCGTTAAAATCTGTAAAATTATAAGTGGTTCCTGCAGATTCAAAATCGAGTGGAAGGTTAACACCTACTGATGGAATTGTATTGGTGAGCCTTATCTCATCAAACAAAAAAGTGAAATTAGCAGTGCCATCACCAGCAGTGCCTAAATCAAAAATGAGTACAATGTGATGATATTCTTTGGTAGCATTGATGGCGCTATAATCAAAAACCAAATCTTCCCAGGCATTGGCAACAGTAGTAACTACTTGTTTTTCAAAATTAATTGTGTTGTCAGTTGCGTTTTCAACTTTCAATAATACTTTGGCTCCAACCCTTGGAGAATACACTTTCATTCTAAAAACTTTATTGGCAGAAAAATCAATTGGAGCTCCAAGAGCTATTGAGCTACCACCGTACACTTCACCAGGATTCTTTACCATTTTACCCACCTTGGCAGTTGTATTGATGCCGGTAGCATGTGGGTTAGCAATTACTGAAGCAGCACCACCACCAAAATCACCGAAAGCATAAGCAATCGTTGCTGATTCAAATGTAAGCGGCAACAAAATTGGTTCTGCAATGGTAATTACTTTTGTAAATTCTGTAGTAGCTGCGCCACCGCTTAAGGCTACTACTTTAATGGTATAAGTTCCTAAAGCTGCATAAGTATGAGCGATGGTTTCTCCTTCTAAAAAAGTAATGGGTACTTCATTTGCAACATCACCAAAATACACTTTAAACATTGTCTCAAAATCTGCTTTGGCACTTACATTGAACTTGTAAATACTGGAAGGATCTGCCAAAGCTGTAACTGCTAAATTTTCCGGTGCCTTAAATGAAACGGTTAATTGTTTGATAGTTTCTGTGGTTTTACCATTTATAGCATGGCTTACAATTTTTACATTGTACACACCTTCAGCATATGTATGCTGTTTGCTGCCTCCTGCATTTACTGTAGCCGGAATAAGGTTGCCATCACCATAAAAAATATCATAGGTAGCTCCACCTTCGCCATTGGGTGTAATGGTTACCAAACCGGTATTATCCTGGGTGATATTAAAAAGTGCAGCTACTTTATCGGGAGCCGAAGCCGCTGCAACAAAGGCAACATCTTCGAACTTGTTTTTTGTACAGCCCATTACCAGGATTAGTAAAAAAGATATACTAAAAAAATATTTTAAATTATTCATGATTTTAATTTTTAAATAATTAGAATTTAGTAGTTAGGATTTTGTGTTAATCCAGAAATATCAATTTCAGCCTGGGGAATAGGAAATACTTCGTGTTTACCAATAACAAAACCTGTAATTTTTGCAGCGGCCTGCCCTGTTCTTACTAAATCAAAAAAGCGGTCACCTTCCATAGCCAGTTCCAGTCTTCTTTCATCCCAGATAGCTTTGGTTAACGCATCGCCAGCGCTATTGATAGTATGTAAGTCATCTTTAAAAGCACGGCGACGTACCTGGTTTAAATAATCCTGTGCCTTTGCAGTTACGCCAATTTTACTGTTTGCTTCAGCTGCCATTAACAGCACATCTGCATAACGGATTGTTCTAAAATTATTTAAGTAGTTTAACTCCGGTTGCCCTTTATCGATAGTGGTATTTTCTCCTTTACGGGGTAAAAATTTCTGATTGTATAGCCCTGTATTTTTATAGGGAGCTACCTGATATGATATATTCCAGGTGGGATGGTCCGCTTTATATTTTTCAATATCCATTAAGGTGGCATCTTTTCTTTGATCACCCGGAGTGTAAGCTGCTGCCAGGTTTTGTGTTGGCAGGTTGGTACTCCAGCCCGGTGCAAATGGCATACTGTCTGAGGTGCTGTTCAAACTTCTGATACCGCATTGCTGAATGGAGAAATTACCTTGTCCTTTGGTTGTAGCACCCCAGTCCCAATAGGGAGAAGTATTGGCGTATTGAATTTCAAAAACAGATTCAGGCCCATTTTCTCCTGGATGTAAAAAGATATCGGCAAACTTATGGGTAGGATCCATTGGGCCACCTACCAGGTAAAATGCATTTGACTTAATTACCAACTCCAACATATCTGCTGCTTGCTGAAATTTGTTTTGATAAAGATAAACCTTGCCTAATAAAGCTTGTGCTGCATATTTGGTAATTCTACCTTTTTGAGATTGTATGGTAGTTAATACAGTTATAGCGCTGTTTAAATCTGCTTCAATTTGCTTGTAAACGTCTGCCTTGGGAGCTCTTTGTTTTGATTTGGAATCAGTTAAGGCAAGTCTTTTATCAATAAATAATGGAACATCTCCAAAGGTTTTTACCAGTGTAAAATAAAAATAGGCTCTTAAAAAACTCACCTCACCATACAATGCATCTTTGCCGGCAAAATCAATTTTTTCTCCGGCTTTATTTACTTCTTTATACTGGTAAAGATAATTTGCCCGGTTAACACCTTCGTAGGCTGATTGCCATATATCTGCCATTGTAGAATTTAAAGGCGTATGATTATAATCATCAATTTGTTGTAAATCCGGAACATCGCTCGCAGCTTCGCCACCAGCCACTGCATTGTCTGTTGCTATTTCTCCAACAGGTACAATCTGGTTAATCCATTGCAAAGGGGTGTATACACTAACTGCCATGGTTCGGTAATCGCTTTCCGATTTTAAATAATCCAGATCAGTAATTTTAAATTCGTCATGAGGATTATAATCTACCCATTTTTTGCAGGATGAAAGCATGGTAATCAGCATTACCAGGCTTAATATTTTTATTTGTATCTTTTTCATTACAGATTTTTTATTAAAGTTTTATAATTTAATATCCAGTCCAAAAGAATAGGTTCTTGCTTGCGGGTAAGCACCACGGTCAATACCGGAGTCTAATATTCCACCAGAAATTTCCGGGTCAAAGCCTGTGTATTTAGTAAATGTAAAAGCGTTTTTAACCTGTACATAAATACGTAGTTTGCTAAATAGATTTTTAATTGCTTTAGTTGAAAAAGTATATCCCAAAATGATGTTCTTTATTTTTACGAATGAACCATCTTCTACATACCTGTCGGATACCCTGATATTGCTATTGGCATCTTTAAATGAATACCTGGGATACCTTGCATCATTGGTAGTACCTGCGCCGGTCCATCTTGCCAATATTTCTCTGCTTTTATTGGTGTAATTCTGATTTCTATCCCATGCTTTGTAAATGTCGTTGCCAATGGATAAGTAAGTAAATACGTTTACATCAAAGTTTTTATATTCCAATGTTACATTCCAGCCCATTGTATATTTAGGAAAAGGATTGCCAATTTTAGTTTTGTCCAGAGCATTAATTTTACCATCTCCATTTATATCTACATATTTTATATCGCCCGGTTGTGCTCCATCTTGTGTAGCTGATTTGGCAATATCTTCCAGCGTCTGAAACAGTCCGTCTGTTTTATACCCATAGAAATAGCCGGGTGTAAATCCTTTTTCAAATACTGTTACGGTTTGAGATTGGCCATTAAAGAATCCGCCACCAGGTATTTTTGCAGTACCATCATTATTGGTGGCAGTAACTATATTTTTTGAGGTGGTGAATGTAAAGGAGGTATTAAGCTTAAGGGATTTGGCTATTATTTCGTTGTAGCCAATGGTAAGATCTACCCCTGTACTTTTTGTAGAACCAATATTTGCAGTAGGAATAGGAACTGTACCAAGGTATAAAGAAGCAGATGGCGTAAATAATAAACCATCCACTCTTTTATCAAAATAATCTGCAGAAATATTGAATCTTCTTTTTGAAAAAGTTATGTCAAAGCCAATGTTGCCTTGTAGTTGTTTTTCCCATCTTAACGAATCATTGGCAGCAGAACCAACAGTAGCACCTGGCTGAAAGTTTTCTCCAAAAGTATATCCGTTTCTTTGGTAAGGTCCGCCGGTAATAATACTTGAATATTGCGGATTTACATTTTCATTTCCAATAGAGCCATAGCTACCCCTTATTTTTAAATAGTCAATAAATTTTGAGTGAAAGAAATCTTCTTTTGTAACTACCCAGCCTACTGAACCTGAATAGAAATTAGCAAATTTATTATCAACGCCAAAAGCATAAGAACCATCTCTGCGTATAGTAGCAGATGCTAAATATTTTTCCTTATAATCATAATTTATTCTGCTGAAATATGAAAGGTTTTTTCTGAAATACTGATAATAATACTGATCAGTAGGCCCAAAAACATTGCTAACAGCAGCAGTAAAATCTGCAAATTCCCAAGAGTTAAAAGGAACATCTCTCCTTGAAACACCCATTGCGTTGCCTGATATTTTAGCCAATGAAATACCTAAAACAGTTTCAAAATGATGGTCGTTTTTTATATTAAAATTGTAGTTGGAAAATGTTTCCCAGGTATAATTAAAATTACTTGGTTTGTTATGTGAAACACTGTTTAGGCTACCATTGTAAGCGTTACCATTTACATCCAATGTATTATTGGTATTTAACGGACCATAAAATATTAATGGGGTAAAACTTTTAATATTGCCATCGTATTTGGTATAACCAAAACGAGAAGTTAGTTTAAGGTTTTTGATTACTTCGTACTGAAGCTCAAACTTGCCATACAACTTGTTGCCAATGGCCTTATTGTAAGTATTGTCTAATTTAGTAAGCGGGTTAAACACCTCAGATAAAATAAGATTGCTAAATCCATATTTACCAACTGTACCAGGGGTTGTATTGTAAACCGGCACTGTAGGATCGAAATTTAATGCACTACCAATAACACTGTTAAAGGAATTTTCCTGTACTCCTTTTGAATCAAGCACAACAGCAGTAGTGTTTAAAATAAATTTTAGTTTAGATGTAATATCAAAACTAAGATTAGCCGTAAAGTTGCCCCTGTTATATCTCGATTTATCATATCCGCCAACAATACCACCCT
>JAYTTM010001134.1:0-3218 GCA_043745055.1 Chitinophagaceae bacterium
AGCCCTATATACAGTGAAACCGCAGCTTATGGTCATATGGGACGTAAAAATGAGTTTGTAGTAAAGGAGTTTAAAGATCCTTATGGTAAAATAAAAAAAGTGAAAGTAGAGCTTTTTACCTGGGAAAAACTTGACTTTGTACCGAAAGTTAAGAAAGCATTTGGTATAAAATAATTACATTAATATTAAGCTTAAAAAATATTTTATTAAGATTTACACCCATAAGTTGGTAACAGCTTATGGGTTTTTTACGTCTATAGGTTATACGTTTCATTTAAATACGGTATAGAAACGAATTTTATAATTTAAAAAACTGCAGCAATACTTGGAGCGTAAATCATGTAAAATTATTATTTGAATTGCAACAATTTTAAATTGTAAAATATAACTCCTGCTAAATGCAAAAAGGATAAAATATAGCCGTATTTGATATTCTATTTTAGAATATTTTTTTTTCTTTATTTAAATTTGTAAACAATTCTGAGCAATATCTTTAATAATTAAAAAAATTACTCTTTGAGTTTTATCCAATTAAAAACAATTTTATCCACATTTATTTGCATTTTTTTGTTTAAATTTTAATAATATTTAGTGGTTATTAAACATTTAAGCAAGGTTTACAGTTATTTTTTAAACATTAAAAAAATATAAATATTTATAAAATTAAATAAATTGACTGTTTTGTATTTAATTTAGCGCAATAGTAACAAAGTATATTATAATATATATTTAACAGCTTTTATAAATCTAAACAAAACAGTATGAGAAAAATTACAGTAAAATCAATTATTCCTTTTCTGGTCTTAGTCGTTCTTGCTATTTTGGCCGCATTTATTAAACCGGAAGCAGATTATGTGCCAGGTCCAAAAGATCCACAATATGTTTCTGCAGATATGGTATGGGTTTTAATTTCAACTGCCCTTGTATTTTTAATGACGCCTGGCCTTGCTTTTTTTTATGGAGGTATGGTAAATCGTAAAAATGTAATTTCTACTATGATTAAAAGTGTGGTAGCTGCAGGCATTGTTGGTGTATTATGGATTGTTGTTGGTTTTAGTTTATGTTTTGGTGATTCAATTGGTGGGTTTATAGGAAATCCTATGACTTTCTTATTTTTCCAAGGTGTTAAATCTCACGCTGCCTGGCCTTTGGCAAACACAATGCCACTAACGCTTTTCTCCTTGTTCCAATTAATGTTTGCAATTATTACACCTGGTCTTGTGGTAGGAGCTGTTGCTGAGCGCATACGTTTTACTTCATATGTTGTATTTATAGTATTGTTTAGTCTATTGGTTTATGCACCGGTTGCACACTGGAGTTGGCATCCTGATGGATTCTTAGCTAAAATGGGAGCTTGGGATTTTGCTGGTGGCACAGTTGTTCACATTACTGCAGGTTGTGCGGCTTTGGCCGGTGCACTGGTATTAAAGCGTCGTAAATCTCATGTATTAAGAACTGAAATTCCACCTGCCAATGTACCCTACGTATTAATCGGAACAGGTTTGCTTTGGTTTGGTTGGTTTGGTTTTAATGCAGGTTCTGCTGTTGGTGCTACACCTTTAGCTGTTAATGCATTTGGTACTACTAATACTGCTGCAGCTGCTGCTGGTTGTGCCTGGATGTTTTTTGATGTATTAAAAGGGAAAAAGCCCTCAGTACTTGGTTTCTGTATAGGTGCTGTGGTTGGATTGGTTGCTATAACGCCAGCAGCTGGGTATGTAGGTATCCCTCAAAGTATAATAATAGGTGTAATTGGTGCAATTGTTTCCAATATTGCAGTTGGAATTAAGCAAAAATCTAAATTAGATGATACATTGGACGTTTTTCCTTGCCACGGTTTAGGTGGTATGGTAGGTATGTTGCTAACAGGTGTATTTGCTAGCCAGGTAGTTCATGGTATTCCAGGGGGGCCTAATGGATTGGCTTATGGTAATCCAGGTTTTTTGTTTACACAGTTTAAAGCAATGGCAATAGTAGTTGTTTACAGTTTTACTGTTTCATTCCTGATTTTTAAATTCATCAATTTTATTTTACCAATTCGTGTTAGTGCAGAGGAAGAAGAAGAAGGTTTGGATGCATCTCAGCATGACGAAAACTATGTTCAGGGTACACTGTTGGTTAATACAGGAGGTTCTGTAGAAGAAAGGCCTGCATATTAATTTTTCTCTTAAAAATAATACATAATACACCAGGGTTAATTTGTTAACCTTCAAATTTCCCTGGTGTTTTTCCTTTCCAACACTCTATTTATCTCTGGCTTAAAATCTGGGGTTGAAAGTTTAGGGTTTATTTCATTTTAGTAATCGTTGCTGCCATAACAATCTTGCGATAGTTCCTTTATTGGAATTATTGTAATTAACTAAATTTTTAATTTAAACTTTAACCAAAACTGAGTATTATGAATTTCAAATTAGCAGCAGCAATCACATTATTAATGATTTCTTCAACAGGATCTTTTGCACAGGAGGTTACTAAAACAGCCGTTAAAAAAGCAGCAATTCTTTCAACCACACCTGACGAAGACGAGACCAAAACTTTAACGATTTCCGGAGGTTTGGATGCTTATTACAGGTATAATTTTTCCAATAATTTTGCTAATAACTATACAAGTTTTACCAACTCTCAAAGTTCTTTTGAATTAGGGATGGCTAGTATAAGGGCCGATGCAAGTGCCTTAGCCGGTAAAGTAACTGCTACGCTTGATTTGGGTTTTGGAAGAAGAGCACAGGAGTTTTCTTATAACGATGGCGATGGCTGGCCAACTGGTTCTGGTAATAAATTTGGAAGTCTTTCAATTATTAAACAGGCGTTTGTTACCTATGCTCCTTCTTCAAAAGTGAAATTTACGATGGGTAAGTTCGGGACACATGTTGGTTATGAAGTGGTAGATGCACAATTAAATAGAAACTATAGCATGTCTTACATGTTTACAAACGGACCTTTTTTTCATACGGGTTTAAAAGCTGATATTAGTGCTGGTTCTGTAGCTTTTATGTTGGGAGTTGCTAATTACACTGATCAATCTTCATCTACCAATAACGTAAAGAGTTTATTAGCACAGGTAAGTGGTGGATCTTCTGATGGTAAATTTAAAGCTTACTTAAATTATGTGGGATCGTATGGTTCTAATGCTCAAGCCATTCCAGGTTCTTTAAAATCTCTTAGCCAGATAGATTTGGTTATTAATTCTACTATTACCTCAAAATTCGGGATCGGTT
>JAYTTM010001135.1:0-11970 GCA_043745055.1 Chitinophagaceae bacterium
TGAAAATGGATTCCGTTACCGGCTTGGCAATGCAAAATATAACAGGGAGGATACGCTTAAAGCCAAAGTTGCCAATGAATGGTATCCATTTGTACAGCAAGTAACGCCAGTTGACAATGCTTCCTCAAGCACAGGTATCAATCAGCAGAATATGATTTTTGATTTTGATGCCGATGAATTTATTTATCGTAACGGGCAGCGGAGTCAGGTTGTAAAACTGCAGGGTACAGGGTTGGTCGGCATCAGGCAAACGCTGTGTGCCAATAAAGAATGGGATTATGAATTTACTACCCATTATCATTTACCTGTGCAGGGAGTAGACAGTAAACTGATGATTGGGATAGATCCGATGGGAGAAAAAGATCCGGCAAGTTTGAATATTGAATGGGTGCAGGCATTGCCTATAGATGAATGGGTGCATGCCTCAGTAAGGGTAACAGCAAAAGCAACTGCCATTACCTGTTATGTAGGTTTATTGCAGCACAACAGCAGCGCTGAGTTGTTTATTGATAAAACTGAATTGTATATGATACAGCCTGTATACAGCCGCCCAGAAAAAAACAGGGATGAGGATAAGGATTGCTGCCCGGTTGATGAAATAGAACAGCATGATTTCAATAAACTGGATTCATATATTGGTAAAAGGGCAACTGCTGATTACCAGTCGGCAGCCCGCTACACATCTACTGCCGAAGGTGTGCGTTTTGTAAATGCAGATAATAAACCGAAAACGCTGATGATGATACCATCTGCAGGCAACGCCTCTATGGCTGGTACCATTATAAAAGGCGTAGCACAGGTGAGCAGTAGTGTAATGCAGAGCCTGGTAAAAGGTACATTGGAAACATTGATGCCATTTTTAAAGAAGAAATAAGCTGGAATTTGGTTAAGTGAATACTTCGATGAAGGAGAAAAACTTTTGCTTGAGATGATATGGCAAATTAACGTCGAATTAAACATTCCAACGGAAGTAAACATTTACGCATGCTAAAAACATTACTGCTAGCAGCGAATTAGCTTTATCGAGATAGATATAATAAACTGTTGGGCTAATACGGTTAAGGCTGCAGGTGGCAAACCGTCCATAAAAGCCCCACTAATTTAAATGTCGGCTAATGGCATCTACCAATCCACCCGTTTTTTTATCATTAATTAATTCCCAGAACATGATGCCGCCTAATTTTTTCTGGCGTACATATTGAGCCTTGGCCTTAATGGATCGTTCATCATCAAAAGTGGCAAACAACTGTTGCGAAGGACTGTAGCGGTAAGGTGCCTGTGCCTTTTTATCCCAATGATAATTAAAGCCGGCGCTATCTGTAAAAAAATTATCGAACTGTTTATAATCTACGCTCTGCTTAAATTTACCGGGCTGGTACAATCCGTTGTTGATGGGTGCCACCTGCTCCCACACCCTTGCATAAAAGGCAGCACCAATTACAAGCTGTGCCGGCTTTGCCTTGTGCTGCAACAGCCAGTTTACACATTTGGTGGTGGACTGTTGCCCGGGGTTGTAATCGTTTAAAAGTGTATGGTGTCCGGTAACGGTGCTGTAGCCACTCACCAGGTCGTACGTCATCAGGTTTACAAAATCTACCTGTGGCAATACGGCCTCCCAGTCAATTGAATTTTCCAGGTATTTATCAAAGCCACCAGCTGCAAAACTCAGCAGGTAATTGTTGCCCATTTTGCTTCGCAATACTTTAACCAGTTCGGTAAAATTATTGCGGTCGCTGCTGTCGTATGCATGGCCGGGATAGCCTTCAATGGCAGGATACTCCCAGTCAAGATCGAGGCCATCAACCTGGTATTCTTTAAACAGGTCCACCGTGGTTTGCGCAAATGTATTGCGGTGCTCCGGCGATGCAAACAAGGCAGAGCAAGGCTCGCAGCCACCCCAGCCACCAATGGATACCATCACTTTTAGTTGTGGATATGTTTTTTTAAGCTCCACCAGTTGCATCAGGTTGCTGCGTTGCTGTTCGCTTCCAAATGTGAGCGTATCATTTTTAAGGTGCAAAAAACTGTAAATAATGTGTGTTAACTTTTCTATCGGGTACTGTATAATACTGTCTGCACTGCCGGTACAATAGGCAATTACTTTGTAGGGTTGCCCCTGTGCTGCTGCTAACAATTGCCAGCAAAAAATACCGGCCAATATAAGTTTTTTCATCAAATGAAGTTAGGGGAATGTATTAAGATAAAAACAGGCTGTTTTTTTGGGGGCAATTTAAATACGATAGAATTTAGTAGATGTAAACTTTGCTATTATTCCCTAATGGAGAATTTAAACCATCAAATAAAAGCCTTACCTAAATAATATAATAATTTTAGAATTACAGCTTGCTACCATTTAAATTGTACCCATTTTTTGGAAGTGCTTGCCACTGCTTTTATTAACAGCCATTTAATAGCTGCATTTTATTATTTTAGCAATTAAAATTCTCCGCTTGCGCCACCTCCCCCAAAATCTCCACCACCAAAAGAGCCACCTTGTGCTGGTTTTGGTAAGCTACTAAAAGTTTGTGCAATAATCAATGCTTCCAGCTGTTTGCTATCCATTGCATTTGTATCTTTTGTAGCTGCAGCTGTAAATCCATATTTTGGTATAGAGAGGTAACTGGTAACGGCATAAGCAACGGCAGTAAGGCATACACCGGCTAATAGCAATGCCGTTTCTATTGGCAATATAGCATAATAATACCGCACGGTAGCAACCATTGCTGATATCAATATTAACCCAATCCTTAATAAAACAGTATCTTTTTTTCGCAGTCCGCTCACTATGTACACGATAGGAATTACGCAGGTAAATATCCAGAACAACCATCCAAAAGGAATGGGTTCATTGTTTTTTAATGTAAGATGAAAGAAGGTAATACTAAGCTCCCGGACAACATAATAATTTGCTGCAGCATACAAACAAAACAGAGACACCATACAAGTGATTATGCCAGCTTGGTGGTACAACCTGTATTGCTTATATTTTAATAAATAGTTACCCGCTACATACAGCAACACGGATGAAAGCATCATTACAAACGGTGTGGTAGCTTTGGCAAAACTCCCCAACGGACTATAAATAAAAAACACCCATGCAAACAATGCCAATGAAGCTACAGCACTCATCATACTATCTGTAAAACGAAGCGTACCATAAAGGGCCAATAAAAAAATCAGTAACGCATTTCCAGTAGAAGTTTTATTGCCCAACCAATAAATACCAGCAACAATACCGGCAACAGCCAACCACAATAACGCATCATCTACCCCCGACCGGTAATGATTTTTAGATAGTACAAAAAATTCCAGTGCAGCATAACAAGCCAGCCCTGTTATTAACAAAATACTGCCAATAAGCTGCTCTATGTTTTCCCTGAATATAAATGCTACAAAACCAAATGAAAAAAAGGCAATAATGGCAGTTAGTATAAAAAGGCCAATCCTTATAAAATAATGGGGAGTATAGAATTCAACAGAAAATAAATCGCTGGCAAGCGTTTTTTCCCGGGACGTAATTGCATTTTTTTCAAAAGCATTTTGCAACTGGTGCCTGTTGTACAAATTATTTAACCAGGTAGTATTATAGGCAATCATGAGGTTTTAATTTTTTTATTCATTTTTATCAAAAACAATACAATACCAATTGCCGAAGCAATAAAATACAGGAGGGTTATATATACCCCACCAGTATCCATTTGAAAGGTTTTAAATACCAGCCTTATCAGCACATAGCCTGCCCCGATATATTGATACAGACTCATTATTAGCAGGTAATAAAATGACTTTTCTTTCAGCGCTTTTATGTAAAAGAAATATCCGGCTGAAAGCAACATTAAAAACCACAACAGGTAGATTTTATCAAAATGAAACAGGCCGGCAAGGCAAGCAATAAACAATAAATGTGCACCAAAATTATTGTAGGTAAAAGCAAAGTGTTGCTTAATGTTATTTTTAGCAGAGAGGTAACCTGCCAACATTAGCAGCAAACCCAGCAGTAAGCTGGTATAAATGATAGTTTCATTATTAAAATCATTGTCTTTTAACAAATGCGTGGGTGTAACTGCAATGCCGGCCCATGCAGCCAGGTTAGTAATAGCCATGGCCAATAACCCTAGATGGTCGTAATAATAAGCTGCAAAAAACAAGATAACCATGGGAATAAAAGTGGCTAGCCCATAGCGGTTGCCAAACAAATTGTATTGAAACTGCAGGTATCCAATCAGTAGTATTAAACAAACACTGCCCAATAAAAGTATGTAATCGAAAAATGAATTGGGTGCCTCCACTTTGCTGGGCGAAAAGGGTAATTTTTGTTTACTGCAATAAAAAAAACAGCCGGCAGTAATTAAAGCAATTATTATAACAATTACCTGGTGACTGATGGTATCAATATTTTTATACAGCAGTATACCAAGGCCTGTGGTTAGCATTAATATGCCCAGGTAAAGAATTGTTTTTAATTCACGATAGAGGGAAAAAAGTTTTTCATTTTCGTGTTTTTTTATGTTGGAAAGAGACCCTGCTGAAAGTTTACCTGTTGCATGCAAATGTTCGAAGAATGTTTCATCCATGTTGTAAAATAAGTAATCTTTAATGGAATGTATAGTTTAAGGCACTTAAAATTATTCTGCATAAAAATTAAATAACCACCGAAACAGCTAACACAAACCTTATTTAAATTCTATTTATAGAATCAGCTTAATTTCATCCACTACAAATGGGATAAAATAATTCCGGCAGCTACGGCTGCATTCAATGATTCTGCTGCACCGGTTTTTGGGATGGTGATTTTTTGGGTGGCCAGTTGCATCACTTCTTCACTGATGCCTTTTGATTCGTTGCCAATAACCAATATCGCTTCTTTGATACCTTTGATGGTTTGAACATTTTTTCCATTGAGCGCCGTAGCATAAATGGGAATGTTTTTATATTGCTGCAGCCACCCGGCCAGGTTGTTGTACAATATTTTTACCCTGCCCAGGCTACCCATGGTGCCTTGCACCACTTTGGGGTTGTACATATCGGCACAATGCAGCGAGCAAATGATTGCTTCAATACCAAACCAGTCTGCAATGCGGATAATTGTACCCAAATTACCGGGGTCTTGCACCTGGTCTAATGCCAGGGTAATTTTAGCCACAGGCGAAAATGTTGCAGGAGCAGGTTTTGAAAAAACTGCCAGCACCTGGTTGGGTGTACTTAGGAGGGATATTTTTTCGAGTTCAAAATTGGTAACACAATGCAGCGGGCCGCTAAAATGTTTACGGATTAAGGGTTCGTGCTGGTGCAGCCATTCTTGCAAACCAACTATTTCCTTACAGGCAATATGGCCGCTTTGTAATAATTCCAATACTACTTTACTACCTTCGGCAATAAATGTATTGTCTGCATCCCTGTATTTTTTATGGTGTAAAGATTGGATATATTTGGTACTTGATTTGCTAAGCATTGCAGACTGTTTAATTATGCGTTTATTATCTTCCCGAAAAAATATTAGCCTCAAAAATACAGCCTGTTTATTGATATATGTATTACTGGTTTGCAGTTGCAGGCAGGTAAAAAGTATTTTTACTTATCCTAAAATAAATCAGCACCCGGTAAACAAGCCTTTTTTATTTGAAACCAGTATTAAATTTAAAGGTGGAAAATTTAATGCAGTAGAAAGAAAAAATTTGCTACAGCGCCTGTATACACAGCTGGATGACAGTTCGAGGGTAATCATAAACGATAAATTTTTTATTTTTCACCCGGTTATCAATCCTCCGGTGTATGATACCAGCTATAGCAACCGCTCTGCCATCAACATGAAAAACTTTTTGTTGCACCAGGGCTATTATAGGGCAAAAGCAACTTATAATGATGATACCAGCAGCAGGAAATACCTCATTTACACTTTCCCTTTTGGATTTAAACTGGAATTACAAAAAAGGGTTACCGTAAAATATACTGTTGAAGCTGGTGTGCCAACAATCGTAGATACCTTTAGCTACCGGCTGCAAAATGCTGAATTGCAGCAACTGGCACTTCAATCTGCAAAAAAGTCGTACATCGTACAAAATAAACCAATTACCAAAACAGATGTGCTAAGTGAAATAAGCAGGCTCACCGACACTTTCCGCAATAACGGCTATTATAAATTTACTACAGAAAACCTGATTGTAAGAGGTGATTCCAGTATTGAATCGCTAACCAACATTTCGGATGACCCTGTAGAAAATATCCGCTTACTGGCCGAAGCCAGTGAAAAAATAAACAAACCCTCCATAAAGCTGGGCATGTTTTTAAACCCTGCAGCAGACAGTAACGGCTTAAAGCTTTACCACATCAACAATATATACATCTACCCGGATTATACCTCAATTGACGCATTGGGTGTAACCACTTTTAATGAGCTAAAAGACGCTGCGGGCAATATCATCCGCTATCACAACGAGATTATTAAAAAAGAAATATTGCTACGGTTTAATACCTTAAAAAAAGGAGACTTGTACCATAGGGATGAATATGCCAAAACTATTAATAATTTCAGTCGGCTAGGCGTGTGGCAAAATATAAATGTGCAGCTAAAAGAAAGCAGCAGCGGACTACTGGATGTAATTATCCAATTGATACCAACCAAAAAATATGGATTGGAAACCAACATTGAAGTAAGTTATTCAACCAATACCAATAACAATAGTTTTAGCCTGGGTAATACCGGTAATGTACTGGGCATTTCCGGCAATGTAAGTTTGCAAAACAGAAATGTATGGCAGCGTGCCGTTAAAATGACCCATGCTTTTAGGGCCGGTGTAGAACTCAACCTAAATGCGCCTTCCGGAGCCGGGCAATTAATTAACGCCAACGAAATAAGTTATGTAAACACCATCTCGGTACCATCTACACCGGCTTTCATCAACAAATTAATTAACCGAAAAAATAGGCTGACATCCCAGCAAACTTTTTTCAACACCAGTTTCGCTAAAACGGACCGTATAGGGCTTTTTAAATTAAACTCCCTGGCGTTTTCAATAGGCTTTGAGTTTACCAACAAAAAAAACCAACGGTTTACATTTAAGCCATTGAACGTTGAATACACTAACCTCTACAATCGTTCGCATGTATTTGATTCAACACTGGAAAAAAACCCTTTTCTCCGGTATTCTTTTAATACAGCCCTGGTACTGGGGTATAGTGTTGGTTTTAGTGAATCGCATTTTAGCAAAAGAAACAGCAATAAAATAACTACCACCAAAATCAATGCAGAGGAATCCGGCGCCCTGTTTCCCTTTATTCCGCTGGGGAATGTATCTTTTTTAAAAAAGGATCTCCGGCAATTTGTAAAGTTTGATATTGAAAGAACCACCACCATTAATTACGGAAAATCATCGCTTGCCCTCCGGTACTTTGCGGGCTTTGGTACTCCGATAGGAAAAAGTGACACTACCCTGCCCTTTTTTAAACAATATTTTGTTGGCGGCCCCAATAGCATGCGGGGATGGCCCATACGTGGATTGGGACCGGGTTCCAAAGCATTGGCAGCTCACAACAGTCCAACTTTTGTAGATCGTACCGGGGATATCAGGGTGGAAGCTAATCTGGAATATAGGCGAACCCTTTTTCAGATAATCCCCAATTCGCTGGCACTAAAATGGGCCGTTTTTGTAGATGTTGGCAATATCTGGAATGCTCGTAACACTGCACCCGGCCTTGCTTATGACAGTGCACAATTTAAATGGAGCCTTAGCCGATTTTACAAGGAACTGGGCGTTGCAGGAGGCTTTGGCCTCAGGTTCGATTTTAATTATGTATTGTTACGGTTGGATTTTGGGCTTCGGTTTAAGCGACCCGAACTTAGTGCAAATGATGGCTGGAAAGCACCCAATATTAGTTTTGATGAAATATATGGTAAGCTGTTTAAAAAAGATGATGAATACCGCAAATGGCGCTACCAAAATTTTAATTTCTCCATTGGATTAAGTTATCCTTTTTAGAAATAATCACTCAACAATATGACTTATCATTTAGAAATTTGTGCCTTTGGTATTCAAAGCGCACTAATTGCAGAAAGGGCTGGCGCCAGCAGGGTTGAATTGTGCGATAACCCCATTGAAGGTGGTACAACGCCATCCTACGGAGCGATAAAATTAACAAGAGAAAAAATCGGTATCCAACTCTACCCAATCATACGCCCAAGGAGCCTTAATTATTATTACGATGCAGAAGAATGGGCGATTATACTGGTGGATGTTTTGATGTGTAAAGAGTTGGGCTGTGATGGCATATCCGTAGGCATTCAAAAAATAAATGGAGAAATTGATGCAGATAAAATGAAGCGGCTGGTGGAAGTTGCTTACCCAATGGGCGTTACCTGCAACAGGGTATTTGATGCCGTACCGAATGCACCTGCTGCGGCATTGGAAACACTGATAGCAGCCGGTTGTGAAAGAGTGTTGACATCTGGTCTTGCTGCATCTGCACCAGCAGGAGCAGCGCTTTTAAAAGATCTGGTAACGCTTGCAGCTGGCAGAATCAGCATCATGCCGGGCGCTGGTGTACGCTCCGATAATATTGAAGCGTTGGTACAACAAACGGGTGCTTTTGAATTTCATACTTCAGCAAGACAAGCCATTGTTAACCCGGTAAAATACAGCAACCCCAGGGTAACGGATATGGGCAATATGTATGTAGCAGATGAAGAAGAAGTAAAACAAATTATACAGATATTACATACGCAAGGGTTAAATTAGGGGGTGATGAGATAACATATTTACAACAGTTTGTTATCCCAAAATTACCAGCCCACCTTTGCAAAATTGGTCGATGACTGTCGGTCATCAATGATCGGTGTTCCATCGTTGGTTATCGGTCGTCGTTCGTCGGTCATCCTCTCACCACTATCCGCTTTCCATCTATATTTACCTGCTTGCTTTTTAATCTAACCACAGGTTTGTTATGGGATAGCGACCGAATAGTTGCTTTTACCAATTCGCCATTGGCCCATTCTATGTCCACCTCATAATTTCCTCTTGCTTTAAGTCCGGTGATTTTACCAGTTTTCCAGGCGGCTGGCAAGGCAGGTAGTAAATTGATATCACCATCCTGACTTTGTAATAACATCTCTGCAACGCCTGCTGTGCCAGCAAAATTTCCATCAATCTGAAAAGGAGGATGTGCATCGAATAAATTAGGATAAGCACCTCCACCCTGGCTGTAATTGGTACCACCATCCCGGGTAATTCGAAGCAGGTTTCTAAATAATTTATATGCATGATCACCATCTAACAATCTGGCCCACATATTTACTTTCCAGGCAAGGCTCCAGCCAGTTCCGTCATCCCCTCTTAGTTCCAGTGTTCGCCTGGCTGCTTTAGCTAAATCCGGTGTTGTTAAAGGTGAAATTTGGTTGGCAGGATGCAATGCATACAAATGAGATGTATGCCTGTGATGAGGATCTTCTTCTTTAAAATCTTTATACCATTCCTGCAAACCGCCGTTGGCACCAATTTTAAAAGGTAATAATTGTTGCTGTTTTTGTATGAGTAAATTGCTGAACGCTGTATCAGTTGCCAGCAGTTTGGAAGCCGCTATCATATTGCTGAATAAATCTTTAATAATGCCCATATCCATTGTAGTGGCGATGGATACACTGCCTTGTTGGGCACTATCGTACAAGAATACATTTTCCGGCGATGAGCTGGGTGAGGTTACCAGGTAACCATCCTTACCTTTTATCAGCCAGTCTAAACAAAACAATGCCGCACCTTTCATAATGGGATAGGCTTTTTGTAAAAATGCTTTGTCGTTAGTATATAAATAATGTTCCCACAAATGCCGGCAAAGCCAGTTACCGCCCATGCCCCAGTTAGCCCAGGATGGGCTTCCTTTACCCAAATCACCAATAGGATTGCTCAAGGCCCATATATCCGAATTGGCATGAACCACCCAACCTCTGGCATGGTAAAATTCTTTGGCTGTATTGGCCCCCGTTACTGATACATTTTTTATTAAATCAAACAGTGGCTGATGCATTTCCGAAAGGTTGGTAACCTCTGCCGGCCAATAGTTCATTTGCACATTAATGTCGCTGGTATAATTACTGCTCCAGGGTGGCCTTAATTCTTTGTTCCAGATACCTTGCAAATTTGCAGGTGCAGCTGTTGTTCTGGAGGAAGCGATTAATAAATAACGACCGTATTGAAAATACAATGCTTCCAAACCTGCATCGGCACTACCTTTGGTATAAGCCTCCAATCTTTCATCGGTGGGTAAATTTGTTTTTGGAAGATCGTCTTTATTTAATGTAAACGAAACCCTGTTGAAGTATTTATGAAAATCGTTCAGGTGATTTTGTAGTAAAATGCTGTAAGGTTTTGCTGCAGCTTTCGCTAAAAAACCAGCGGCAATTTGTTGTTCATTTTTACCTTGTTTGTCCGGGCATTTATCATAACCATTAAAACTGGTTGCAGCAGAAAGTATGAGTATTAATTCTGTTGCATTTTTAACAGTGATGGCATCTGTATTCGTTTCAATAATGCCATCCTTACTAATGGCTTTTATCAGCAATTTAAAACGCATTCCTTTACAGCCACTGGTATCTAAATACTGAACGGGCTGCTTTTCGTAATCTACATAATTTGGTGCAACATGTGTGGGTGCTTTTCCGGTAAGTGCCAATTCATTTTTGCTGATGGCATTGACAGTAAAATGCAATTGACTTTTAGTACCAATGCTGCAATTAATATTTCTTTTACCATCTGCCGATATGCGGATAACAATTACCTGATCGGCAGCAGACGAAAATATTTCTCTTTTGTATTGAACAGCATTCACTGTAAAAGTAGTAGTTGCAATTGCATCCCTGATATTCAGATCCCGGTAAAAGCCAGTAGGTTTCCCACTACCAAACTGCTGATGAATCATCAGGTCTGCCAATGGCATAAAACTTTCAGAGTACAAACCCTGCATTTGCTTTGCCAGCTCATTTCCTTTGCCATAATCACCATTAAACAAGGCGTCCCTTATTTTGGCCAGGTAACTGAATGCAGTTGGGTTTACCGATTTTTTTACCGGTCCCCCGCTCCACAATGTAGCTTCATTTAATTGTATTAATTCAGTATCAACAGCACCAAAAACCATGGCACCCAGCCGGCCATTGCCTACCGGCAAAGCTTCTGTCCAGGTAGTGGCAGGTTGGTTGTACCAAAGTGTAAGATCCTTTTGTGCAAAGGCAAACATATAGCCAAAGCAAAGTAAGCTGAGAAATAATTGCTTCATAACAATAGTTGATTGAGTTGGCAATAGTACTATTTATTTTAAAAAAACGCTCATCTTTATTTGCTGTTGTTATTATATTTTTTTAAAAACCACCCTTTCAAAATATCAGCTGTAAAAATGTATTTGCATAAGTATTAAAGTTAGATAGTGCTAAAATTTTCTTTTGCAAATGTCAAAAGATTTTTGATTTAATAAATCCAAATCTTGCTAAGTTTATATTTTTAAAATTTACGTTCTCAATACAGCAAAAGGTGAGAGTGTTGACCCAATCATAAATTGCTATTTTTAAACAGCTTTAAAGAAAGATTTTTTATTTTTCCTTTTATTTTTTATTGTAGAAATTTATACAACACAAAATAATTACCATGCTTAAAGTTGGTATCACAGGCGGAATTGGCAGTGGCAAAAGCACTGTGGCGCATAAATTTGAAACACTGGGCATACCAGTGTATTAAGCCGATGATGTGGCAAAAAAAGCTACTATTAACCCGGTAAAATACAGCAATTCAAGTGTAACAGACATGGGCAATATGCATGTAGCTGATGAAGAAGAAGTAAAAAGAATTATGCTGATATTACACAATCACAGTTAAAGGGTACATTTAAAATTGTAGCAAGGGTTGTCAACCTTTCAAAAGCCTGCTTCAACTTAAGAACACTTTTATGAAGGTTGACAACCCTTTAATACACTGCGACAATTTTAAATGCACC
>JAYTTM010001136.1:0-11970 GCA_043745055.1 Chitinophagaceae bacterium
TGGGCAATTATCGGAGGCTTATTCTCTGTCTTATTTCGCTTGCAATTAGGCTATCCTGAATCAACTTTTCCATGGCTGGAAGATTTGCTTGGTCACTGGGCAAAGGGTGGAAAATTACAACCAGAATTTTATTATGCCCTGGTTACCATGCATGGAACCATATTGGTTTTCTTTGTATTAACTGCTGGACTAAGTGGCACCTTTGCAAACTTTTTAATTCCACTTCAAATAGGAGCAAGAGACATGGCATCTCCTATGCTGAACATGTTGAGCTATTGGTTTTTCTTTTTAGCTTCTGTTATCATGTTTTCTTCTTTATTTGTACAAACCGGACCTGCAAGTGGTGGTTGGACAATCTATCCACCATTAAGTGCCTTAGGAGATGCATCAAGCGGATCAAAAATTGGAATGGATTTATGGTTGGTAAGTATGGCTATGTTTATTGTCAGCTCGCTTTTGGGTGGATTGAATTATATATCTACCATCCTAAACATGCGTACCAAAGGTATGAGTATGACCAGGTTGCCTTTAACAATATGGGCGCTGTTTTTTACAGCAGTACTTGGTGTATTATCATTCCCTGTTTTGCTTTCAGGTGCAATATTGTTGTTGTTCGACAGAAATCTTGGAACAAGTTTCTTTTTAAGTGATATAGTTGTAGCTGGTAAAATTTTGCCAAACGAAGGCGGTAGTGCGATATTATTCCAGCATTTATTCTGGTTCCTTGGTCATCCGGAAGTGTATATTATTTTACTGCCGGCAATGGGTATGTCATCCGAAATTATTTCTGTTAGCAGCCGTAAACCAATATTTGGTTACATGGCAATGGTTGGTTCTTTATTTGCCATCGCAATACTTGCTTTTTTGGTTTGGGCACACCATATGTTTGTGACAGGCTTAAATCCTTTTTTAGGTGCATTCTTTGTTTTGTTAACCTTGTTGATAGCGGTACCATCTGCTATTAAAGTGTTTAACTGGCTTACCACTTTGTGGAGAGCAAGTATCCGTTTTACACCGCAAATGCTATTTGCAATCGGATTTGTAAGTATGTTTATCAGTGGCGGATTAACTGGTATTTTTTTGGGTAACTCTGCATTGGATATACATTTACATGATACTTATTTTGTAGTTGCTCATTTTCATATTGTAATGGGTGTAGCTTCTTTCATGGGTATGTTTGCAGGTGTATATCATTGGTTTCCTAAAATGTATGGACGTTACATGAATCAAACTTTGGGATACATCCATTTTTGGATTACCATTATTGGCGCATATCTAATATTCTGGCCTATGCATTATGAAGGACTGGCCGGTATGCCACGTCGTTATTATGACTTTTCTATGTGGGAATCATTTAAAATGTTTGCAGGTTTAAATCAGTTTATCAGTTTTGTTTCTATGGTAGTATTTGCCGGTCAATTACTATTTGTAGTAAACTTTTTCTATAGCATTTTTAAAGGAAGAAAAGTTACAACTGCTAATCCATGGGGAAGTAACACATTGGAATGGACTACACCAATCAGGCCAGGTCATGGAAATTGGGCTGGTGAAATTCCTGAAGTTCATCGTGGTGCATATGATTATGGTAAAGACGGAAGAGAGTTTATCCCTCAAACCGAAGCTGTGGGTGCAAATGAAAGTCATCATTAAAAATGTTAACACAGTAGATTCTAATATGGAATTTTTTGAAAAGCAGGTATAATTCTTACTCGACAAAAAATTTAATTTGATTAAAAAACACTGCTCAACTATTCTCTTATTGGGGAATAAAAAGGAGCAGTTTTATGATGAAGGAAAATAATACCATCGCCAACTCAACATCGTTTATGTTGGCTACCAAAGTGAAAGATTACTTTCAGTTAATTAAATTCACTTTGAGTTTTATGGTTGTATTTAGTACAGTTGTAAGTTTTTTGATAGCACCAAATGAATTACATTTTTTGAGGTCAAGAATAATATCAGTTCTTTTACTTTTTGCAGGTGGAATGCTCGTTACAGGGTCGGCAAATGCCATAAATCAAGTAGCAGAAAAGGAAACAGATGCAATAATGAAGCGAACGGCCAAACGTCCGGTAGCAAGTGGTAGAATGAGTAAGAAGGAAGCGACTATTTTTGCTATCATTGCAGGTTCAGCAGGTGTTTTTATATTGTGGTATTGGTTTAATTGGCAAAGTGCAGCCGTAGGGTTATTTAGTTTGGTTTTATATGGTTTTATTTATACGCCTTTAAAAAAAATTAATTCTATTGCTGTTTTAGTGGGGGCGGTTCCCGGTGCATTACCTTGTTTAATTGGCTGGATTGCTGCTTATGGTAACGACCCTATATCGTGGATGGGTGCATGGATATTATTTGGAATTCAGTTTCTCTGGCAATTTCCGCATTTTTGGGCAATTGCCTGGTTGGCACATACTGATTATACAGCAGCTGGATTTAAGCTTTTACCAGGCGATAAAGGACCAACAAAGTTTACGGCACTGCAGACTATTATCTACAGTACGCTGATGATACCTTTTGGTTTTTTACCCTATGCTATGGGAATAGCAGGTATAGTGAGTTTGTGGATACTGTTAGCCTGTAATTTATGGATGGTTTATGTAAGTGTGCTGTTGTTTATGAGGATGGATTTAAAGAGTGCCAGAATGGTAATGTTTAGTTCGTATTTTTATTTAATGATAGTTTTGTTAGCACTCTTTGTGAATAGGACTTAATCATCTGTAATTATCAAAATAGTAGATTTTTATAATTTTTTGTTTTTATAAATAATCAGTGAATGTCAATTCTTTTTGAATAGGCTGGTTAAATAATTTTTTGTATTGAGGTATATGGGAGCATTGATCATGGAGCAGAGAAAAAGGATTCATCCGCATAAGTTTACCCTTTGGGTAGCAATTGCAAGTATTGTAATGATGTTTGCTGGTTTTACCAGTGCATACATTGTTAAGCGTAACCAGGCAAACTGGTTTACTTTTGAAATACCGATGATACTTTGGTACAGTACAGCAGTAATAATTGCCAGTAGTTTTACACTTTGGCTTGCCGAAAAAAAGTTTAAAACACGTGAGATGGCTGTATACAGGCAGTTATTAACTGTAACTTTTTTACTGGGTATTTTATTCGTTGCTTTGCAGGTATTGGGGTTTTATACACTCCATAAGAGTGGTTTGACATTACAGAAAAATGTATCAATTTCTTTTTTATACATTATTGTTGGCGTTCATGCTTTGCACGTAATTGGTGGAATTATAGCATTGGTTATTATGTTTGCAAAAGCATTTAGTAGTCAGGTAAGAAGTTACAATGTGGTGCCACTTGAAGTAATGAGTACGTATTGGCATTTCGTTGATTTTTTATGGATATATTTATTGATATTTTTATTAATGATACGGTAGAGGAAAATCCTCTTCCGCCTATGTATTAAAACTAACCTTTAGAACTTAAAAAATATATGTCTACAGTAGCAGCACAACACGAGACCAAATGGTGGTCCGGCGGCAGAAGTCCATTTAATGCCAGTTATGGCAAAGTGATGATGTGGTATTTTTTAATGAGTGATGCTTTTACATTTGGTGCATTCCTCATTAGTTATGGTACCATTCGTTTCAGCCAAAACTTTTGGACGGATCCTAATAAGGTTTTTAACTCTTTTCCGGGCTTTGGCCATATGGATTTACCGCTAGCATTTGTGAGTTTAATGACCTTTATTTTGATTGCAAGTTCTGTTACAATGGTATTGGCTGTGCATGAAGGCCACAAAATGAACAAAAAGGGAGTTGAGAATTATATGTTGCTAACGATTATAGGTGGATTTGCTTTCTTGTCTTGTCAGGCTTGGGAGTGGACGCACCTTTTAACAGGTGAGCATATTGCTTTGTTAAATGATGGTACTTTATCAGTGTTACCAACTACTACAAGAATGAATCCATGGGGTGCTGAAATTCCTCATGAGGCAATGTTAGCAGCTTTAAAAACAACACCTCAGGAACAATTGGTCAATATCGCATCTACAATTCATCATGAAGGTGCCAGTCATAATTTAGCAGAAATGTCAAATACTCAGTTGGTAGATATGATCTCCGCAGCTGGAATCCATGCAAACCATACCGGCCCCATTGCATTTGGAGGTTACTTTTTCGGAATTACCGGGTTTCATGGTTTCCACGTTTTAAGTGGCGTTGTTATTAATATTATTATGTACATCAAAACAAAACTGAGCCATTTTGAACAAAGGGGGCATTATGAAATGATTGAAAAGGCTGGTTTATATTGGCACTTTGTAGATCTAGTTTGGGTATTTGTATTCCTTTGTTTTTATCTTATTTAATTTTATACAACCCCACTATTTTAAACTACTTTTATTATGAGTGAACACATTGTTACATCGCCTGAAATAACTTTTGCGCATGCACCTGCAGAAGGTACCGGACGTATCTGGAAAATATTCTGGTTGCTATCTTTTATTACGGTAATTGAATTGGTACTAGGCTTTGGCTTAGCAAAACATTGGTACGGAGATCCGGAAACAAGTCATACTCTGATTCTTTTTGTAAAAGGTGTGATTTGTATTTTATCTTTTGCAAAAGCTTTTTATATAGTATCAGTATTTATGCATCTTGGTGATGAAATAAGGAATATGATAATGACGATTGTAGTTCCGCTTTGTTTATTTATATGGTTTATAGCTGCTTTTTTGTGGGATGGAAATAGCTGGAAAACATTGCGCAACAGGTATAATGGCAAACCGGCACAAATTGAAAAAACCATTCCTGCAGCTAAAGAAAAAGGGGTAAAGGATTAATGTATCGTAAATTATAATTTTATAACAAAACCATCGCACCATTATAGGGACGATGGTTTTTTGTTAGAAATAAGTTGAACTAAATAGTATATGAACAAAAGAGCAATAATGGGCCTGCTATTGGCAATAGCTTTACCGGTTATAGGATACGAACTTGTAAAGTATTACAGCGAAGCTGCAGTACAAATGCCCAGGCGGTATTTTTATGATAGTATTACAACTGTTGAGAAAAGAGGGGAAATTATTCCGGATACCATCTGGCACGAGGTAAAAAATATGACCTTTATCAACCAATTAGGCAAAACGGTTACGCTTGATTCTTTAAAAGGTAAAATTCTGGTTATTAATTTTTTCTTTACAAAATGTCCTACTATTTGTCCGGGCCTGGCAAGGAGTATGAAAAGACTGCAGGATTCTTACACCAACAGCAAGGATAGTATCGTTCAGTTTATTTCAATAAGTATTGATCCAGAAAGGGACTCCTTTCCCAGGTTAAGGGAATTTGCCAACCGCTATACATCCAACCATGATAGCTGGTGGTTTGTTACTGGCAACAAACGTGAAATATATGATTTCGCCATAAAGGAAATAAAAGCCAACGTAGCAGATGTAGGTGCAGATACCGCTTTCCCTCACACCGAAAACTTTTTTTTGCTGGATAGGGACAGGGTAATAAGAGGTTGGTATAATGGCTTTGATACACTTAAGCAAGCACAACTTGTAAGGGATATCCCCATGTTGATGTTAGAGAAAAGGAAGAAAAGAAGTTTCAAAGAATTTCTGGATGAACTTTTTGGCAGGGGTTAAACTATCCTAGGTTTAAACAAAATCTGAACTATTTAAATCAGTAATTGTTCATTTCTTCAGCTAAAAATTAAGATATTCGCTTTAATTATAAATTACTCCTCTCTCTTTTTTAAATCATTCTCAATTCTCAAAATGTTCCCTATTCCCACTTTACAAAAAAATGATACTAAAGCAAAATGGCTTATTGGTATTTTCTCTATTGTTGTTTTTGCTACAGTTAGTGTGCTGGGTAGATACAATCTTGCCGGTAAAGTAATATTACCTTTCGATGTCCATTTTTTTGCGCTCGCCAATGCAATTATTAATGGTACAGTAGCTATATTGTTAATTGCGGGAATGCTGGCCGTTAAAAAGCATAATTATCAGCTACATAAAAAAATAATGCTTACTGCAATGGTTTTATCAGTCCTTTTTTTGGTATCATATATTTGCCATCACTTGCTGGCAGGAGAAACCTCCTTTGGAGAGACAGATGGAATAAAGGGATTGAGTGATGTAGAAAAAACAGCAGCAGGAGGAGGACGTACACTCTATTTATTAATCCTAATCACTCATATACCGTTGGCTGGTATTGGGCTGCCATTCATCTTATTTGCTGCTTACAGGGCACTTACCGGCGAGTATGAAAAGCATAAAAAGATCGTTCGAATTATTTGGCCGCTCTGGTTGTATGTGGCAATTACCGGTGTAATTGTTTATGTGATGATTAGCCCTTACTATCAATAAAAATTTGTGATGAGTTTAAAAAAATCCTTCTATAAAGTAATTACAGTTTGTTAATAGGGAAATGCTGATAAGCCATGTAATATTTTCCGTGGTTGCCTTCCTTTTATTATTTGGCAATTAGCAATTCCCCCTTTTAAAGAGTACGACAGGGTATTGCAGTTAATTGAATTACCACTTTCTTTTAGTGGATACTATATTGGAACATTTTAAATTTTAAAAAGGCAGTTAGAAGATCTAAAAAAAGACTTTTTTAATCCATAGGAAAAATTCAGCAAATACTGTACTACCTGTATTATAAAATGGGCGCTGTTAGATGGGTCTTGTTTATTTTAAATATTTCTTTTTTGGCTTTGTCAGCTACAGTTATGGTTTTCTTTGCCATGATGAGACAGTCACTCATTAAAATTCAATTGCTGCTGAAATTAATAGCAGAAGATATTGAGAATAAATAAAGGTTAATCATGCAATTGTAGTACAATTTTGGTTGGGCTGATATAGGATATCGTTACTTCTACAGTTTCTCCTTCTTTATGAGATGCACGTTTTTCTCCCAATGTATCCTTGCTGATTTTTACATGAATTTTTTCACTGAAAAGTTGCACAACTATACCGTGTGCAGTTGATTTTATAACAGTTGCATTTATCGTTTTTTTTGTTTTAAAGAATTGTAATGCCTTGTTGTATTCCGGAATAAATGTCTGCCGTATTAAGGAAGCTGTGACTTTTGATGTATTATTAAAATTATCCAACTTGAAAAATGCAGGTTCATTTAAATTGGTCTCCGGCGGCTTTATTTCCCATGGCGAAATGATGAGTGGGAATACAATATAACTGCCTGTTTCTTTTACAAAATATTTACCATCTACTTCTTTAAGATAGCCAACAAATTTATTTTCTATGGGTGCTTTTTGTAACAGGTTTGTAAACTCATTATTGTAACGAAACACAATATTATCTGCAATCATTTTATCTCCCCTGCCACTCAATACAATATTAAAAATCACCTCATCTCCCATTCTAAAGTGATGAGGCTTTTTTATAATTTTTTCAGTCTTCCATTTAAGCTGTTCTTTTTCCCCTACCAATCCATTGATAGATTTTTTCTTGCCATTCAACTCGTAGTCAATAGTAACGTAGTTTTTTTCATGATGGATGAAGGTTACTTTTCCCTGAATGCTTTCCGGCTTTGTCATAATAGTTTAAAAGATGTGAGCTGTTTGGTAAAGGTAGGATTGTGTATGAGCTTTTAATCAATCAATATTTTACAAATCCAATTCTACTGCAGGATCCCAAAATAGGTTTTCAAAATTGATAATGATATCGTTATCCACCAATACTTTTTCTTTCTTCAACATTTCTTCCATTTGTGTAGGAGAAGCAAAGTGCATTTTACCACTCAGCATTCCATTGCGATTAACTACTCTGTGAGCCGGAACTTTTGGCGTAGCAACATGTGCTGCATTCATTGCCCAGCCTACCATACGGGCACTGGACCCGGTACCTAAATATTTTGCAATTGCTCCATAAGAAGTAACCCTGCCTTTGGGTATTTGTCGTACCACATCATACACATCGGCAAAAAAACTATAGGTTTCTTTTGCTGTATCAGGCAATATTTTTTTTGAAGGCGTCTCTTTTTTCATAAAATACTTTCCTCATTTATTAACTAATAAATGTACGATAATGATTGGGAAACAAACTGTAAGTACACCTTATTTGTATAAAACAATTTGGCGAATTCTAAAGCGAATTACAATATTTTGTTTTTTATTACTTGAGATTCTACGAGTATAGAACGCCTGGGCTCAGGAACATTTATATAGTTATAGGGACAATGTTTGCATCCATTGCCACAACAGATACCTTTTGTAAGATGATATTTTTCTGTAAATACCAAAAAGCCATCCTCATTATAATAAAAATCTTCACCTTCTTTTAATTCATTCATGTGTTAGCCAGCTTTATGAAATTGGTAGATAAGGTTCTTGTTCTTTCAATAATTGAAGCATTTTTTCATTGCTGAAATCTACTGATTGACACAGCTGAAATTTCAGGTAAAATATTTTTTTGCTTCCTGCTATGTCCAAACTTTCATAATGAGTTTTAATAGACAAATCGGGGGCATTACTAATGCTATAAACATCAGGTATATCTTCAACAAGTATAAGTCCTGATAGTTCAATTACCGTTTTGGTATATTGGTAAAGTTTAGGAGAATCTGTTTTAAGATGGATGTAACCATCTGGTTTTAAAATAGACTGATACAAAGCAAGGAACTGAGGATGCGTTAACCGTTTTTTTGCTTTAGACCCACGCAACTGGGGGTCAGGAAAAGTAATCCATATTTCACTTACTTCTGCACTTGCAAAATAGTTAGGTAGCAGTGCTATTTGGGTACGAAGAAAAGCGGTATTGTGTAAATTTTCATCCAGACATTTTTTAGCACCAATGTACATACGGTTGCCTTTAATATCCACGCCAATAAAATTTTTATTAGGGTACAATGCCGACAAGCCTAAGGTATATTCTCCCCTGCCACAGGCAAGTTCCAGCACAATGGGTTGTAGATTATTAAAATGCTGATTCCATTTGCCCTGTATGTTTTCCGGGTACTCCAACACATTGGAAAATGTTTTTATTGCAGCAAAGCGGATTAATTTTTTTTGACCCATGCCCGCAAATATATTTTGTTTTGAAGCCAAAACAAGGAGTTGCACAAGTCATTATTGAAATATATCACACATATGTCGCACAGTGCTCAATAAAGTGATTTTTGCTGCCGCAACAACACTAGTAGTTTTGGACTCACAGCTTCCATAAAGTTTGTCTTTTAGAATTATTGGAGTTTTTAATCCGGTGCTAAAAAAGCATCTGATCTTAATAATTGGTAACTCATTATTAGTGTGGCTTATTTTTAATTTAATGATAATTGGGCATTTTTATCAAAAAAATAAGTTTTATTTACAACAGTTAAAATTTGATAAATCAATTTTAAATATAAAAATCCTGTTCTATATTAAAACAAACTATCCTGTAGGAGTTAATAATTTCCCTGCTGTTTTTTCAACCAACTTTAAAGCTACATCTGTTACAATGTTCAAAACTCCTAATCCAAATTCTGTTGCCCTTATTTCACTTAATCCAGCAAGTAATAATCCGTTCATTACTATCTGGGTTTTGTAGGATTTTACCAGTAATTCAAATTCCGCTGTAGTGAGTTTTCTGTCTTCCAACATTGACACCCATCTTGCAAGGTCACTTTTCATGTCAGTAACAATTTTTTTACCATCAGCTACAGCCTGCTTTTTATATTTACTAACTGTACTTTCGGCTAATACAGAAATTTGACTGGTTGCATCAGTCAAAATATCTTTTATGATAGTTTGTGGCATAATTATGCTTTTTAGGATGTTTAATTTTTGGGTTTAATTTTATTGTCTTCTAAATTGATGATGTAGTCAAATAGTTTATTGACTCTTTGTTTGTATTCATCAATAAATACCGGGCTGAAGGTATTTTGGGCTTTCCATGCATTCTCAAAATCAGCTACCAGCCCGTTCATTTGAGTCCACATATTAACAGTAGGTAAATTCCATTTACCTCTTAACTTTTCAGTAATAATTACTGAATTAAAAGAATCTTTAAGTGCAGTAACCTGCAAAGCATTGTTTGTGTAAGATTGGCTGGATTTTTCAACCATAGCAGTCATCATATCCTGCATTCTTTTATTGGATGCCTGGGAAGATTCGGCGTATTTTACAGCGCTGCAACTAAATAGGGCAATACCAAAAAGAAGCCATAAAAGCGGTAATACAATTTGTTTCTTCATTGTTACTATTTTTATTTGCCTACTCTTAAATACCGTTTTCGGCTATCCGGTTATTACTGGAGATAAAATAGCTTTTCAAAGGGTTATAAAAATTTTTCGCTTTGTCAACAGTATAAAATTCTTATTTCTTTAAAAGCCGGTAGAAGGTTTAAAAAAGACACAAAAGATTCAGCAAGAAAATCGGCAGAATATCGCTGTTGAATTTTATTTTAGCCAAAGAAATAAAAAATAGAAAATTGATAGAAGGAAACTGTTGGAAATTCGCAGGTTGGAAATTATAAAACAAACGTAAAAATTAATTAGCTAAAATGCAAGCACTCTTTAATGCAATTTTAAAATTTGTACCAAGGAAATTTTTTCTGCAAAAACGCCACAATCATAATTTATAAACAAAATATCGCAAAACTCATACAGTTGTCTTTCTTCATTATCAAAAATCCTATTTTTATTATCTATTCCTTCGCTATATTTAGGAACTAAAACAGTATTAAAAATGAAAAAATACTTTACTCCAATTATCACCTTACTTTTTTCCCTTCATCTAACTGCTCAAAAAACAACTGCAATAAAGTGCGGAAATATTTTGAATGTTAGAACAGGTAAATTGTTATCTAACCAAATCATCTTGATAAAAGGGAATAAAATTGAGTCTATAACAGATGCTTCTTTATTTATCCAGAAAGCAGATACAGTAATCGATATGAGTGCTTACTATATTTTGCCTGGCTTAATTGATTGCCACACCCATGTTCTTTTGCAGGGAGATATTACCAGCGAAGATTATGATGTACAGTTATTGAAAGAATCTATTCCTTACCGTACCATCAGGGCTACAAAAAGCTGTAAACAGGCTTTAATGAATGGTTTCACAACTATTAGAGATTTGGGTACAGAAGGGGCAGGCTATGCAGATGTTGATTTAAAGAAAGCGATTGCCAATGATTTAATACCAGGACCAAGAATGTTTGTATCTACATTGGCCATTAATACCACCGGTCACTATCCAGTTTTAGAAAGAGATTATGCATGGGAAATAAAAATGCCTAAGGGACTAAAAGAAATTACGGGGGCAGATGAAGGAAGAAAAGCTGTAAGGGAACAAATTGCATATGGTGCTGACTGGATAAAAATTTATGCAGATAGGGGCTATCAGAAACTTCCCAATGGTGAGTACAGGAGCATCCCAAATTTTACCAAAGAAGAAATTGAAGCAATTGCAGATGAGACTATCAAAAGCCGACGAAAACTGGCGGCACATGCAGTAACGCCAGATGGTATAATTTATTCCATCAATGCAGGCGCTAAAAGCATTGAACATGGTTTTGGTATGAATGAGGAATGTATGCAATTGATGGTGCAGAAAAACGTTTTCTGGTGCCCAACAATTTATGTAAATGAATTTGTTGCTGAGGGTAGGGCAAAAGCTGGCAGTCCAATGAATAAATATTTTGCCGAAACTGAGCCTGAAGTTTTTAGAAAGGCGATGAAGTATGGCGTTAAAATCGCCTATGGAACTGACATTGGTGGCTATGATTGGACAGAGCCCCAAACAAAAGATTTTGAATTTTTTATCACATATGGTATGAATCCTTTACAGGCTATTCAAACTGCCACCATTAATGGAGCTGAATTGTTAGGTGTAACCGGGCTAATGGGTGAATTAGTTCCAGGTGCTTTTGCTGATATAATTGGGGTGAAAGTAAATCCCTTAAATGATATCAAATCATTGGGAAAAGTACAATGGGTTATGAAAAATGCGGTGGTTTGGAAGAATGAAAAATAGTAATTGCGCAAAATAAAAAAGCCATGAACT
>JAYTTM010001137.1:0-3206 GCA_043745055.1 Chitinophagaceae bacterium
AGGCAGGGCAAAACAAAAATACCCTTCAGTACATCACCTCTACCACCTCAGCTTTGATATAG
This sequence comes from Chitinophagaceae bacterium, assembly GCA_043745055.1. Classification (GTDB taxonomy): domain Bacteria; phylum Bacteroidota; class Bacteroidia; order Chitinophagales; family Chitinophagaceae; genus Ferruginibacter. The sequence goes on from JAYTTM010001137.1 coordinate 63, forward strand.
ACGAACCCACCAAAACAGTGCTTAATATGCACTGGCACAAGGACACGGCGAAAGCCCGGGATGCCAGCGAAAAATCAGGCGTATATTTTTTAAGAACAAATTTAGAAGACACCGATGAGGGTTTGGAATGGATGATCTATAACACCATCCGGGAAATAGAATCAACTTTTAGAATATTAAAAACCGATTTGGATTTACGCCCCATTTATCATCAAAACGATGTCTCGGCTATAGCGCATTTACACCTTGGGCTTCTAGCATACTGGTTAGTAAATACCATTCGCCATCAACTAAAACAATCAGGCATCAACGACGATTGGAAAGAAATAAAACGAAAGGCATTTACTCAAAAATCTGTAATAACAACAGCCCAAAACTGTTACGATAAAATAATACAAATAAAACGCTGCACAGAGCCAACCGAAGACCTTCAACAAATACATAACGCACTGAAAGGCATAAAAGCCAAGCCTTACAAACAGCTTAAATTTGTAGTACACAAACCGCCACTCAAAAAATTGCAATGCCTTGTTGCAGCACGATTTAACGATGGTTAGCTGCAAGTTGGGTTAAAGACTCGTAAATATCAAAGTTCGTAGTGAGATATGTATTATTTAAAAAAATTATGTCCTTAATGTATGATAATAACATTGGACGAGCCATTAAATCATTTGTTTTATGAACTACTTCAATTGCTTTACGTTTGTTTGAAATTTCATAGAAAGGAAAAGTTTTGTTTATGTACTTTTTAATATCTTTCTCATCAAATGGGGAAATGTATATTTTCTTAATTGTGTGAAATCCGTTTCCATGAGTATTAAATTTTTTAATTTTCAATTCAAAGGGCTCTTCATTTTCAGATGAAAAAAAGTGTGTTCTGCAGGTTATTAGAATGGTTGAGAAATCTTTCACTAGTTCAATTATTTCATTGAATTTACTCATAATGCTTGCATTGTCAATAGTCGGTAATTCGTCAAAACCATCAAGTAAAAGAATGGTTTTATGAGGGTGTGTAATTGATTTTATATTAGAACTAGTCGTTTCGAAATTTTCTCCCAAAGGCAATAACTTAATCATCTTTTTGTGAAAATTGAAGTAGAAAATGGATTTAACCCACATTGCAGCAAAAGCTCCTTCAACTGTTAAATTTCTAACTTTTTTTAAAAAAATCCACGTCTCTACACGGTTTTATTCGTACCCCCCTGCGAGCGTAAATTTTTTATCGCAGCCATAAGGCCTTTATTCATTTTGTAGTACACAAGGGGTGTTCGTATTTCAGCAAGCTAATTGACCTTTGTCGCTTGTATTTTAAAAGCACCATACGCAACCATCCTGACACTGGCAGACTGAGTGGCTACTACCGCCTGGTAGAGAGCTATCGCAATGGCGATAACAGAATATGCCACCGCACTATTGTAAACGTAGGGTTTATGGAAGATGCGACACCCGAGCAACTTAACAGAATACAAAAACAGCTAACCCAAAAGTACGAACGCAGGCAACCTCTGTTCTATCAGGAAGAACAAGACCCCACCGTAAAAAAGTATGTGGAAGACCTGTGGCAGCGTATTGTTGCTTCGCAAAAACTAGATATTCAGTCGGCAGAAAAACTATCCAGAATGGTGAATGCCGATACCCTGCAACACAGTAATGTACGGGAGATAGGCGCAGAAAACATTTGCCATAATACGTGGGATAAATTACAACTTACTCAGTTGCTTTTAGCTAATGGCTTTACTGATGACCAAGCGACATTAGCTGCCACACAGGTTATTAGCAGGGCTGTTTATCCAGCATCAGAATTAAAAACTACGAGCTGGATAAAAGAAAATTCTGCTGTGTGTGAACTTACCGGTTATGACATGGGCAAGCTCACTAAAGACAAACTCTACGAAAGTGCATTGCATTTATATGAAGTAAAAGATAATCTGGAAAAACATTTATCCAGCCGAACCAATGAGCTCTTTGATTTAGAGGACAAGATTATTTTGTATGACCTTACCAACACTTATTTTGAAGGCGAGAAACGCAATAGTAAACTGGCAAAATTTGGCAGAAGTAAAGAAAAACGAAGCGATGCAAAACTGGTTGTACTGGCATTGGTTGTAAACACCGAAGGGTTTATAAAATACTCTTCTGTACTTCAGGGCAATGTCGCAGATTGCCAAACCCTCTCGGCGATGATAGAGAAGCTTGCAGCACATACCTGTGGCCACAAAGCAGTGGTAGTGCTGGATGCAGGCATAGCCACCGATGAAAACTTAGAGCTGATAACCCAAAAAGGGTATAAATATCTTTGTGTCAGCCGCACAAAATTAAAAGACTATCAGGTAATACCAGACAGGCTTACGGTATTGATGGATACAAAATCAAAGCAAACTATCCGTCTCAAATCTGTCACTACCACAAAGAATACGGACTATTATCTGGAGGTAAAGAGCGAAACAAAGGCGCTGAAAGAAACCGGCATGAAGAACCAGTTTGAACAGCGCTTTGAAACAGAACTTCAAAAAATACATACTGCTATACACCGCAAAGGAGGTATTAAAAAAATAGACAAAGTGCATCAGCGCATTGGCAGGGCAAAAGAAAAATATCCATCCGTACAGCAGTATTACAACATAGAAGTAAGCCAGGACAAAGCAACCGGGCTGGCAACAAATATTAGCTGGCAAAAAGATGAAACAAAGCATGAAGACAAGACAAATAATCTGGGTATCTATTTTCTGCGTACCAATCTTAATGTGCAGGACGAAGTAGTCGTATGGAATATTTACAACACCATTAGAGAAATAGAAAACACTTTCAGAACCCTAAAAACTGACCTTGACCTGCGTCCCATTTATCATAAAAATGATGATGCCACCATGGCCCATTTACATTTAGGATTACTGGCCTACTGGCTGGTCAATACAGTCAGGTATCAGTTAAAAAATCACGGCATCAACAACGTTTGGTCAGAAATAGTACGCATCGGCAACACCCAAAAAGTAGTTACCACTACAGGCACAAATACCTACAATAAAACAATCACCACCAGGCGATGCTCACAGCCCAATGAAAAACTAACCAGCATATACAATATCTTAAAATTAAAGCACCAGCCCTTCACCAAAAGAAAATCTGTAGTACACAAACTGGAAC
>JAYTTM010001138.1:0-3205 GCA_043745055.1 Chitinophagaceae bacterium
AGTGAAGATCCGTAGGTAGTATAGGTATTTTTTGCATTGGTGTACACACGGTAACGTTCCTGTCCTTTGCTTGCAGCATTGCCATTGCTTGCTGTTGCTGCATCCCTGTTACGATCAATCATTGCAATTACAGAAGGATCGCTTCCTATTGTTTCACCAATGGGCACAAACACCTGAACCTGTCCTAAAAAACCTTCATAAATATTAAGATAAGCATCTGCATCAATGATAACTTTATTATCAAATAATACAGTTTTATACCCAACTTCAAAAGATTTAATTCCTTCCGGTTTACCATCCGGAAGATTAGCTGCCTGTAATAAATTTCTATTGGCTAAAGCATCAGCATCCGTGTTGCCTGCTGCTTTTACTGCTGCATTAAATGTAGCTACTGAAGATTGTGTGTAACTGTTATTTCTAAAGCCAAGACCTTCATTAATAATGCCTAAAATACCAACTCGTTTTACCCTGCCGTTGTTAACGTAAGAGAGTGCTTCAAACAAAGCTGGAAAACGATAACCCTGCTGGAAGGTAACACGAAAATTATGTTTGTCTTTAACGGTGTAAACAGCTGCGATCCTTGGAGTAAATTTTGCAGAAAATTCGGGATTATAATCGGCACGAACTGAACCATTCAATTTTAATTTTTCATTAAAGAAAGTTTTGTTTACCTGTGCAAAGCAACCGAATTTTTTATAGTAGGTTTTAGCGCCAAAAGTACCATCCGGCAAAGCTGTATTTCGCTCAGCAATCGGACGCTTAAAGTCAACAAAATTATTACCGTCTGGTATCAGTTCATACACACGGGCATCAGCACCTAACAACAGGTTAAAATATTTTACCTGCTTAGATAGATCGTACTGACCCTCTACATGGTACAGATTGCTTTTTTGAATTAATGCAGCACCACCAGTAACAGGTGCGTTGGGAATAGTACCGGATTTAATATCCCAATTGTTTATTTTAATGATGGAATCTTTTACGATATTAAAGCGTTCGGTGCCAGGTTCTACCCTGCCTTCATCTGCCTTAAGACGGGCAAACTGCGTTGCTTCAACAAGATTTTCGGAAGTTAATTTGCCACCATGAGTAGTAGCAAAACTGTTTAAAGCGGTTTTAAATTTTCCGCCCCAAACACTGCCGCTACCACCTGTGTACAAATCTAAATTATCTGCCAATGGTTTTACATTGTAGGAGTCGCCGGTATTTTCTTTGGAAGTATAAGCCTTAATGGTGAAGTTGCTGCCCTTTAATTCCAGCTGGTGATTTTGCACCACAACATTGTCCAGTTTTACTTTATTTCCTCTTTGAAAAACACCATCCATTTTACCAACCCGGTAAGTGTAGGTTAGTTGTGTTGATGGGTTGATTTTGTAAATAAAAGCAGCATCAAATTTTAAGTTATTTACTTTAGGATCTACTAAATCTTTTTCCCAATATCCTGTTCGGGCTACCGATAAAACCCTGTTAGACTGGCCGTCGATATTTAGCCCCGTAATGGAAACCGTATTACTACCTTGCAATGCATCATCACCATATTTATTCCATCCATCAAACGCAATATTATTGCTGCCATTTAAAACTGGATATGCAGGGTTAGCAGTAATTTTAGAATTCTGATTCTGATCAATTCGACTATTAGAAATCCAGTCGGTTGCCTGCAGATAACCTGCATTTAATTTAAATGCAAATTTATTGTTGAATGCTTTTGCATAACGAATAGCAGTTTCTGTAAGCAACCCTGCGGAATGGCCAATACCATCCACATGATTTACGCCTGTTCTTTGAAAAATACTAAGCCCCTGCGTTTTAAAAGGATCTTTGGTGAGAAGATTGGCCATGCCGTTAATCGCATTCATTCCATATAAGGCAGAGGCAGCGCCGGGTGTAATTTCTATACTTTGCACATCCAGTTCGGTAGGGCCAATGGCATTGCCCAGTGGCACACCAAGTGTGGCAGCCTGCATATCTATACCATCTACCAATTGCAGAAAGCGAAAGTTGTTGGGGATATTAAAACCCCTTGTATTGGGCACTTTAAATGTGATGGATGATGTAGTAAGCTGTACGCCTTTTACATTACCTAATGCATCGTAAAATGAGGCAGCTGGTGTTTCTTTTAATGCCCTGATATCAAGTTTTTCAATACTCACAGGGCTTTTTAATATTTTCTCAGACACCCTGCTGGCAGTAACTACCACTTCATTTGCCAAAAATGACTGGGAGGTTAACTGAATTGCAATTCTTGAATTGCTGTTTGTTACTTCTATTTCCTGTGGATTAAAACCAATGGATGTAATAACCAAAATAAATGGAAATTTCTGAGTAGTAACTAAAGAAAATTTACCGGTGGAATCGGTAGTAGTTCCGGTAGCGGAGCCTTTTACGGTAACACTTGCATAAGCAATGCCCTCATGATTTTCGCCCACAATTTTCCCACTTAAAATTACAGCACCATTCAATTGTGCAAACAGGTAAGCAGGCAATAAGATGGCAAGGAGTAAGATACTTCTTTTCATTTTGTCGATTTATGTTATGTATTAGTCTATTGTTTTAGTAGACTTTAAAATTAAAAAAAGGGAACCAATTAGTTGAAACAGCTACAACATCGTTGCATAGATTGCCGAGAAGAGTTTAATTTGAAATGCATCAATAGAATTTTGAATGCAAATATAACAGCATAAATGTTAGTCTACCAAATTAATAGGGTACTATTTTTTATTTTTTTCAGCTTAACAAATTGACAGATTTTATTTGGTTAATTTTAGAGCCTCGTCCAATCGTTGTGCTACATTATCCCAATTGATAATATTGAATAATGCATCTACAAAATCTGTACGTTTGTTTTTATATTTCAGATAATAAGCATGCTCCCATACATCAATTACCAATAGAGGAATACATCCCCATTGCGTTAATTTTTCATGGTTTTCACATTGTAATACAATTAAGCTATCACTATAAGGCTGGTAGGCTAAAATGCCCCATCCATTACCATCCACATTCTTTGAAGTAGCTGCAATCAATGCTTTAAGCCTGTCATAACTGCCAAAGCTTTTTTCAATTCGCTTTTGCAGATTACCAGCGGGATCCGTTTTTTTATTAGTAAGATTTGTCCAAAAGATGGAATGTAAAACATGGGAAGAAAAATGGTAGGATAATTTTTTTGTCCAGAAATCTGTAGTCTCAAAATTGTTTTCATCCA
>JAYTTM010001139.1:0-3203 GCA_043745055.1 Chitinophagaceae bacterium
GTGGTGGCAGCATCTTTTAAAACGTTGATTGATTCGATGTCTGCAGCATTAATTGAATTAAAATCATCCAATGTTTGCGGAATTCCATCAATAATAACAGCAGGATCGGTGCCGGAAAAAGAAGGAATACCCCTGATTAAAACAGTAGGCTTAGTACCTGGCGAACCACTTTGAATAACACTCACACCGGCTGCTCTTCCCTGTAAGGCTTCTTCAACCCGTACAGGTTTTAGTTTTTCAATATCGGCACTTTTTACTGTGGAAATGGCACCGGATACCTTGGTTACTTTTTGTGTGCCATAACCCACCACTATTACTTCATCTAATTTTCCCGAAGCTTCTTCCAATATAACTTTAAGCGAACTACCTGTTAATGATACTTCTTTTTCTTTAAAATTTAATGAAGATACAAGAACTGATTTTACAGCAGCCGGAACCGAAATAGTAAAATCGCCTTCACTGTTGGAAGTGGCTCCTATTTTAGAACCTTTTATCGTGATGGAAGCACTTACTATCGGGGCTCCTTTTTCATCAGTTACCTTACCGGTTACCGTCTTGTTTTGCCCCCTGGCATTCACCAGTGCAAGGCATACAAAGCATAGCATGAGAATTTTTTTCATTGCTTGATAGTTTTGGTTAATTTAAAAATTTAATAAAAGGGTTTTGGAAAGTTTTTCTTGAGTTTGCCCCATGCTAATAATTCGGTTAGCAGTTAAAAATGAATTAATCAATAGGTAAGAATGCATTTGAATGGCAGGTTTAGATTATAAATGAGTAATCGTTAATTTATATAGAATGGGTTATACATTACCTGGTAAAAGTAAATTCAAACCTTATATTTTTCTAGTTAAGTGGTACTTCAATTCTACATCAGAAATGTTTTAATGCAGGGTTTTTAGTACAATTGTTTTACATCATTACTACATCAGTACAGTTGCTTTTGCTATATTTTTAAATAGAAAGCATTTTATCCTGATTGATACATTTTCTATTTAAGTACGGCCGGATAATCACCACAACATTTTATTTTTTTTACTTTCGGATTGATTGCTTTAATGCTGATAAAAAATGAAATATTTAATGTTATCGAACTGGATTTACAAAAAAAGTTAGTACAGTTTTATCTGTATTCTATTAAACAAAAAATTAAGAGGCTGTCTGTATTTGACAGCCTCTTAAATGGATTTTTAATTCAATATAATTTTTATTGGAGAATTATTTCCAACTTTTAGCAGGTAAACACCATCTGTTGGTTTTGAAGTTAATTTCACCTGCAGTGCATCCCCTTGTTGTTGATTAATGCCGCTGTAGATTACTTTTCCTTCCATACTTATCAATTGTACATTCAATCTGCTATCGGTAACATCAGCAACTTTAATATTGATAATATTCCCCCTTACCGGATTTGGATATACACTGATACCGCTATTCTTCTTTTTGATGTTTACAATTTTTACAGCGTACACTGTTTTTTTACCATCTTTATCAACCTGTGTAAGGCGATAGTAGTTTAACCCGTTAACAGGTAATCTGTCTAGCGCACTATAATTGCTGGTTAGTGCTGCATTTGTGTTTGCTTTAACAGTAGCAATGGTAGTAAATGAACGGCCATCAACGCTCCATTCAACCAGGAAATGATCGTTATTGAATTCAGCAGCAGTTGACCAGTTGATAGCTACGGTTCCGTTGGCTAATTTGGAAGCAGTAAAGCTTAACAACGTAACGGGCAAAGCTGTAGTACAAACCGAACCAACTGTATAACTATGTGGAGTTGCAGCAGAATTTCTTTCACCACCTTCTATTGGTGTATTATATGTGAAATAAAAGCTAATCGGCGTGCCGTTTGCAATAGCTTTGGTAAACCTGAAGTCAGTGCCAACAGCTGTCATACCATATCCAGGATAACCGCCGGAGAGGCCTTCACGAATATAAATAATTGAACTGTTACTTCCTGCAATTGGTGCCAGCGGATGGAAAGTAAAAATAACATTTCCACCAACGGTTTCTGCCCGGTAACTATAATCTCCATTGGCTAATGTACCGCAGAAGCCTACAGAATTATCGATATTTACTGTTACTCTAATCACTTTGGAATAGGTAGTAAGATTAGAATTATCAGTAACTCTTGCAGCAATTGAGTAGTTGCCTGCAGGTACATTTGTCCAGTTAAAATTAAAAGTTGGAGTTGTGTTGTCTGTACCAATTAAGTTTCTGCCTGCAAAGAAATCAACCTTGGTAACTGAACCGCCATTATCAGCAGCATTAGTTGTAAAGCTGATGGATGCTGGCTCGGTATAGCTGGCGTTATCCACAGGAGTTACTATACTCACTGTAGGTAAGCTGGTAAGGCCTGTACAATTAGTGCCTACTGTATAGCTATGTGGATTCAGGCTCGAATTTCTTTCACCACCTGAAGGCACCTGGTAAGTATAATAAAATTGGATAGGTGTGCCATTTGCAATGGCTTTACTAAATATAAAATCAGGTCCGATAGAAGTAACATTATAACCTGCGAAACCACCAGATCCTTCTTTAATGTTTATGATGGCATACAAGCTACCTTCAATTGGCAATAAAGGATGCATAGTAAAGGTAACAATCCCTGCACCATCAGTTTCAGCTCTGTATTTGTAATCTCCGCTAAATGCCTGTCCACAATAGCCATCGCCGCTTGGTCCGTCAACATTGATGTTAACAGTAGCCGAAGTGGTAGTTTGTAAATCATTATCTGTGGCTTTAGCTGTTAAAGCATGAGAACCACCTAGTACATTGGTTGCAGTAAAACTATAAGGAGCTGTAAGATCTTCTCCCACTTTTATTGCATCTATAAAGAATTCTACTTTGGTAATTGTACCGCTATTATTAGCAGTTGCAGTAGCATTTATTGGAACAGTAGCAGGTGCAGTATAGGCTGCATTATTTACAGGTGAAGTAATACTCACTATTGGAGCTGTGGTACGATAAAAATAAATGTTATCCAGATAAACTTTACTTCCAGATGGTCTGCCTTCTAATTTAAACTGACCAATATTATTTAAAGCAATCGTTGTGTATTGAGATAACGCAATATCATAACTGTTCCAACCTAATAAAGTTGGTGATAGGGTAACTTTTTGCTCACCTATTCCTTGGTTGATTAAGAATACATCAAAAGATGTACAATCCGGTGTCCATAAATCAAGGTGCAAAGTTGTCATTGCAGC
>JAYTTM010001140.1:0-11946 GCA_043745055.1 Chitinophagaceae bacterium
CATTGTTTTTTGAAACTTTGCTTCAGTTGCACTTGAAGAAACCAGATTAAAAGGCTCTGAATCGATTGCTTTGGGAACATACCAATTGTTAAATGTAAAAGCTGTTCCCTTTTTAAAGTACAGCGCAAACTGCCCGCCTTCAGGGCCAAGCCAAAATCTTTCTTCCCCACCCAGGGCGGTAAAATGTTCTGAGAAAGTCCCTTTAGCTATCAGATCGTAATTGATCCATCCATAACTCAATCCCTTTTCCCCAGACACAGTACTGGTCATCACACGGCCCTGGTAAGCCGGCAAAACAATAAGTTGTGCGCCACTGGCAGAATCCTTTAGAAGAACCAGATCAGGATGATATTGTTTTAAAAATGCAAGATCATACCCAAATGTTCCCTTTTCTGCAGTGTGATCCCTGCACGTACTGAATAAAATTAATACACCAAAGAGGTATAAATATCTTTTAGGTGAATATTGTATTTGAATAATCATGATGACTGAAAGTTATTTAAGGGAAAATATTAATTCATTAACAACAACCATCTGCGCCTGAACAAACGCTTACCGCAGCCAATGGTTTGCCAGCTTGTATTTCTTCTTCCCTTGCGGGCCTCACTTCCATAATTCTTAACTGAAAAATCAGTACCTCGCCGGCTAAAGGATGATTGGTATCCACTAATGAAAAATCATGATTTTTTTCCAATAAAATACCCTCGCAACCATCCGTTAATTGAATAAAATCTCCGTTATGCAGATCACTAATATCCGGAAGGTCTGCATTGATGATCTGAAGAACCAGCTTATCTTCTCTTTGGCCAAAAGCTTCAGAAGGTTGAATAAGTACCTCCACTTCGTCACCCGGGCGCTTACCGCTCAATGCCTCTTCAAGTCTGGCCAGAATATTTCCAGCACCATGTAAATAAATTTCAGGTGAATACCCGGCAGTATCCTGAATTAAAACATCCTGAATATTTTTAAGCGTATAGTGAATTGAAACCACTGTATTTTTTCGAACTTGCATAGCTTACAATTTAAAGGCTAAATATTGACCGGGTAAGAGCCTGATCGTGGATGGAAATTTCATTGTACATCTGTTCTCTTCTTGTGTAATTGAGACCGGAATGATTTTGTCGCCAAGCTTAACTTCAATACCAGAAACCTGGTGAAGGGATACCAATGAAAAACTATTGAGACTTAACACACCATACCGAATCTGGAGTTTTGCATGAAGTTTTTGAGCCTCTCTTTCCTGCTCGAATGTTCCCCATGCTGCTGCAGAAATAAAAGGAGCTTTAAACTTCTCAGGATTTAATTTGGGATCAAATGCCATATGGCCATTTGGTCCATGATATTCAAAGCCACAGGCGCTAATAAATGTTCCATAGCTGGCCATGGCTCTTGCATAATGATCACTGCATTCAATTTCATTAAATGGATTTCGTTTGGCAGCATGGTATCTGTCATGGATCGTACGGGTGATGACCAGCGCCTCTTCAGTCATTCCCTCGGCCATCATATGCGATGCTACCTGGTGCTCAAAGCCACTCATACATTCATGGAAATAGCCCAATTGCCAGGCAATTTTATCCCCATAAGGTCTTGCTTCATTTTTTGGATTGGTGTTCATTATCATACCCCCTTCACCAGCAAGCGCATAGGGTCTTCCCCCGGTATGTTCTTTAATATACGGGCCAACGTCGGGAGTAAAATTATATTTCCATAAAGACCGGAGTGCTTTTAGTGTTTTTTCCTTATCAATGATGCGACCCAAAGCCACCTGGTGCGACCAGCTTTGTCCGTAAACCTGGTCTATATGGCAGGTATTATACGACCCCAGCTTCTCTCTTCCTTTAATCTCATCAGGTCTGTGAATAAAGTATTCTCCATTAAATAGCTTCTCCTCCATATTTTTTGTTCCCTTGCTACAATAGTCTTCACATATTTTTTCAAACTGCGAATCATTCATTTCAGCCGCCATTGCGCCTGCAGCTTTAACTGCGGCAATGCACAAGCCAACAAGCCAGGCAATCTCACCATCCCAAACCGCATCCAATGTATTCTCAATGGGGGTATCCTCCATCCCATCCTGATTTTTATCCTGCCGGATGAGCCATTCAGTTGCCCGCTTAATTTTCTCCCAATTTTTGGTCAAAAACTGTTTATCGGCACTCATCTGATGCTCACGGTAGATGCGTAATATCGTGCCTGCCTGACCATCGATTGCTGCAGTTTTAACTATCTCCCCTCTATACCAGATCATCCCATCATCTTGTAAAGATAAACCCAGGTCTATCCGTTCACGGGTGTCCCTTTCAATTCCGGGAAATATACGGCCCACTGCCTGTGCGTATTGCCAAACATGAGTGCAAGTACCCTCACAGCAACCAACGCCTTCCCATGCATAAAACCTGCCGGATTGAAATCGGTGTGCAGTTGTTGTTGCCATGGTTGAAATATTCAAAAAAGTTCGTTCAAGGAACCACCAGGGCAGACTTGAATCAAACCAGGTATCTTTCCATAACTTACTTTCATTGCTCACGGATGAAAAATTCCGATGTACATAAGCCAGTACTTCGAAAGCTGAACTAAACCAGTTCGCATAATACCGGCCATTGTCCTGAATAGCCTGATTTAACTTCAGGTTTGCAAAATGCCAGGCAATTGAAAAATGAGCCTCCACTTTGTTCTTAGGCTTTATCCGATAGACAGTACATACAGCAGCTACGAGCTGCTGATCTTTAGATTTCTCAGTAAACTCCCCTTTCTGCTGAGCAAAAGAAGCAAGGGTAATCGGAAACTGAAGATCAGTAATTGATTTAGATGTTCCATTTAAAGAGGCAATTGCTAAAGTGCCAAAATCAGGTTCCTGTAATTGGAGAACTGAGCCATTCAGGTTGATGCTGCACTGAACAGATTTAAATTTACCTTCCGATAAAACTTCATTTCTACGAATGTCTTTTACCCCTGCTGACCGCAATGAAACTTTATTTTCAAGCCAGCCGAGTATGGATAAGCTGACAGTTTTTTCGGACTTATTAAGAACAGAAAAAGAATATATCGTGCAAGGGAGACCCGATTTTTTTTCATCCAGGGGAATAAATGGAGAATAAACATTTGCAGTAATTTCTACCGGCAGGTCTTTAGAAATATACCGGATGGTAGCCATAGGATAAGTTGCTTCAAAAACAATTTCATCCCAATCATCCGCATTCATTTTCTTTAAATAGCTTTTTTCGCCTAGTTGAATTTTAAAGGCAAAACCTTGTTCCAGGGGGCGGATATCCCTGGCAGGCTGTACATAGGCTGAACCATCTCTTGACCGGACTGTCTTTCCAACGTGCAGATCGGTTCCCCAATCCACAGATTTCGGATCTATGCCCTCCTGCTGAGAATTAAAAATATCCCATAACCATAGCCGACCATCACCTCCCAGGTAAACCGTTCCGGTGTTGATTCCACCAACCGGCATCCCAATGAACTTAAGCTCATCTTTACTCTTAAAGTATTTACTCACAGAACCCCGATCATACAGTGATCTTACCCACTGCGGGTTCAGCTTTTTATCTACAGGTATATTATGTACCAGTTCTCCCGGCAAAAATGGCCCGGCAACAACTCTGGCTCTCGAGGCATACATTCCGGCAGCAAATATTCCGGAGGTCTTTAAAAAGAATCTTCTTTGCATAAGGTATTAAATGAATATTAAGAAGAAGCAATCTCAAAAAACATAAAAGAGAATTAATGATGAATTCGTTCCTTCACAAATTTACAATAAATTAATTCTTTAAATGCTGAACTTTAAGTTGTTAGAAAAGGCAGCCACAGTGTCCATCTATTACATGTGCATTTGGTTTGGAGTACAAAGTATCGCTATAAAGTTCTTTTAGGAGATATTCCGGTTAGGTGTAGAGATTTGCTACGTCAGACATGCGATAGGTTGGATATACATATATGAAAAGGAGTTGTAAGTAAAGATCACATTCACCTTGATGTAAGCTATCCTGCAAAATTAAGTATTAGTGATATTTTACGAAGACTGAAGGGTAGGAGTTCTAAGATACTGCTGGTAGAATACTCAGCGTTAAAGAAGCGTTATTGGGGCGGTCAATTATGGGGTATAGGCTATGGTGCATGGAGTACAGGAAATATAACGGACGAGATGATGGAAGAATATTTGAATCATCATAAAGAAGGGCCAAATAGTGATCAGAATTTTATTCTTGAGTGGTTTCAATGAACTTTAGTTTAAGGTTTAAATATGCTTTAGCATACGTTCAAATAACTTTAGTCACTGTATTAAACCTATGGATTTTTAACCCATAGTATTTGAGTTTGCAAATTTCTAAAGAAGACAGGGAAAAATTTGAAGACCGACCCGAAATGATGTTTGCTTATAAGGAAGTTTGTATTATGGGTACGATAGACCTTGACAAAGGAAAGCCAAGAATTATTATAGTAAGAACAGAACTAATTACTTTGAACCAATAGACTAGAAAATCTTAATTAATGACATTTACAAAAGCAGGAAAAATATTTATCATTTTTAGCTTTATAATTCACAATGTATTTGATACATTTTTCACCTTTATATTAGGAATGACAGCCTTTGCGTTAACAATCATTTTATTGTTTCAAGCAGATAAAAATGAAGCAAAAAAGAGGTAGTCAAAATATCATACAAACCGCTGTTTACCAACAATCGCATAGAGTTGCTCCAACAGTATCAAACAATTATCTTTGCATCCGAAATCGTTAAAATAATTAATATCAACTCAATAAAAAGCAGCAATGAACTTTCCATTTAAAGAAACAAGAAAAAAACTTTTGGCAGGAGATTTCTCGGGGTTATTTAGAACAACAAAAGATAAAAAAAACAGTTTCATACATCCTTCAGAAGTAGCCAAACTTTTTAGTTCAATACCAACGACAAAAGCTATTGACGCCTTTAAGTCATTTCAAACAGAACAAGAGGTTGATGTATTCCCTTATTTAGATAATCAACTGCAAAAAAGAATAATCCAAACTCTAACACAAGCAAGGGCTTCATATATTTTAAACGCATTAAACTCCGATGACCGTACTATCTTTTTTTCTACGCTAAATGGTGTAGAACTTTCAAATTTCCTCGAAATTTTAAATGATAGCAACAGGGCTTCCCTGCATAAAGCATTAGGTTATTCAGATAAAAGTGTTGCAAGAATTATTAATACAGAGTTTGCTACTATCGAAAGCGGTATGACCATTGCCTCCGCAATGGTACATTTGCGTAACAATCACAAAGACACAGAGACAGCCAATGTTATTTATGTGGTAGATAAGGAAGGTAAATTAATTGATGATATCCCCGTAAGAAGATTTGTTTTGAACGACCCACAAAAAAAAGTAGAAGATATATTAGACGGATATTGTACAAGTCTTAAAATTACAGACAGTAAAGAAGATGCAGTACAAAAATTCAAAGAATACGACAGGGTTGTATTGCCTGTTACCAATGATGAACATGTTTTATTAGGAGTTGTTACAATTGATGATGTGATGGATGTGCAGGAGCAAAGAGATACGGCAGAAATTCAAAAATTTGGTGGTATTGAAGAATTGGATTACCCATATGTAAAAACTCCATTCTTCTCTTTATTGAAAAAAAGAGCCGGTTGGTTAGTTGTACTTTTCTTGGGCGAAATGCTTACCGCTACTGCAATGGGCTACTTTGATGGAGAAATTCAAAAAGCGGTGGTACTTGCATTGTTTGTTCCATTGATTATATCAAGTGGTGGTAATAGCGGTTCACAAGCTGCCACATTAATCATCCGTGCTATGGCACTAAAAGAACTAACATTAAAAGATTGGTGGTATGTAATGCGTAGAGAGATTTTATCGGGCTTATCACTTGGTATTATTTTAGGCACTATTGGTTTTATTAGAATTGCCGTTTGGCAAAACTTTCATTGGTACGACTATGGCATACATTGGCTTTTAATTGCAATAACAATTTTCTTTTCGTTAATTGGTATTGTTATGTGGGGTACATTAAGCGGTTCAATGGTGCCAATGATTTTAAAAAAATGTGGTGTTGACCCAGCAACATCTTCTGCACCCTTTGTTGCAACGTTAGTAGATGTTACAGGCTTGGTAATTTACTTTAGTATTGCAGCCATATTTTTAAAAGGAACTTTATTATAAACTCAATACAACAGATATAGCAACAATGAAAAGAGTTATAAAGCTATCGATACTCTGTTTTCTTAATATCCAAATTTTATCTGCACAGACAAATGCAGACACAGCAAGAAAAAATAATTGGACAAATCATTTTCAGTTTACCACAATTGTACAAAGCCATTCAGGTTTTAATTCGCCATATAGTGGTAATAATAGTTTGGCAGACAGTGTAGAAGTTGGAGCTACCACGGCAACTGCAACACTTTTTTTAGGGCATAAATTATGGAAAGGAGCAGCCATATATTTTAATCCCGAACTTTCTGGTGGCAGGGGGTTAAGTTCTGCAATAGGCGTTGCAGGTGCATTAAACGGAGAGAGTTATAGAGTGGGTAATACAGCACCAGCCATATTTGTAGCAAGAGGTTATTTTCAGCAACACATTCCCGTAGGAAATATAACCTATGAAGATGTAAAAGATGATGTAAACCAAGTAGCAGATAAAATACCAACCAGTAGAATTACCATCAGTGCAGGAAAATTTGCAATCGGTGATTTTTTTGATGATAATAAATTCAGCCACGACCCACGTACACAATTTCTCAATTGGTCATTAATGGGTAATGGTGCATGGGATTATCCTGCCAATACAAGAGGTTATACAATGGGTTTGGTGGTAGAATTAATAAAACCAAAATGGGCTGTAAGGTTTTCAAGTGTGGCAGTACCACGTATTGCCAACGCTCCCAAAATGGAATACAAAATTTCAAAAGCACATTCTGAAACATTGGAAATGGAAAGAAAATTAACCATCAATAAACGCAAAGGAATTATTCGATTACTCATATCAAATACTTTGTCAAAAGCCCCATCGTATAAAGATGGCATAAAAGCAATAGCAAATAATAATACCTATGTTTTAGAAGTAATCGGCGGTAAGCAAGAAGGCAACACATACGATGGTAAAAAATTTGGAGTAGGCTACAGTTTTGAACAAGAGGTTACAAACGAAATTGGCATATTTAGCCGTGCAAGTTGGAACGATGGAAAACATGCTACATGGGCATTCACAGAAATTGACCAATCATTTAGCCTTGGCATATCTGTAAAAGGAAACAAATGGAAACGCCCTAGTGATGTATGTGGATTAGCAACGGTTATTAATAACATTTCCAACGATCACAAAGACTTTTTAAAAGCAGGAGGGTATGGTTTTATTATAGGTGACGGCAGATTAAATTATGGGCATGAAGCAGTAATTGAAACTTATTACAATGCCCATTTTTCAAAATATTTTTGGCTAACGGTAGATTATCAATTTGTAAAAAACCCTGCCTATAATAAAGATAGATCTTCTGTTCATGTATTTGGTATTAGAGGGCATTTTGAATTTTAAGTAAAAAATATGCACAATCATCATCCCGAAGAACACAGCCTTAATCATTCACAGGAAGGACATAATTATGGTAAAGTAGTAGCCTTAACCATAATTAGCAAGGCATTTATAGTAGGCATAATTCTAAATTGGGCTTACGTTATCATTCAAATTATTATTGGGTTTCGTATAAATTTGTTGGCGTTACTATCCGATGCAGGATACAGTTTTTTAGATGTAGTAGCATTATCTTATCGCTATTGGCTTTTAAATTAAGCAAAGCAAAAGCCAATGATAAATATACCTATGGCTTCAAAAAATCATCTATTCTAATTTCACTTTTCAACGCCATCATCCTATTAATTTCAATCGGTGCAATCGGCTAAGAAGCCATTTTTCGTTTCAAACATCCATAGCCATTGCCAGGCATAACCGTTGCAATTGTTTCAGCTATTGGCATTGTTATAAATGCAGTTTCAGCGTTTATGTTCTTTAAACAATTGACTGTTGAAATTTACAAATCATAAAATATTTATTCAGAAAAAAATTATTTGGGTACTAAACAAAGAATGTTATAAAAAAGGCGGCCTGTTGCCAGTCCGCCTCTTAATATTAAATAACGCCAATTCAAAATCAGGCAAGGTCGAAGCGATCAAGATTCATCACCTTGACCCATGCTGCCACAAAATCCTGCAAAAACTTTTCCTTTGAATCTTCACATCCATATACCTCAGCAATAGCACGAAGCTCTGAATTTGAACCAAAAATAAGATCAATACGAGTGCCCGTCCACTTAAGCTCACCCGTTGTACGATCATGTCCCCAAAACACTTGTTGGGAATCAGAAGCAGCCTTCCAGGTAGTACCCATATCAAGCAAGTTCACAAAAAAATCATTGGTGAGCGTTTCAGGTTGGTTAGTATATACGCCATGTTTAGACTGATCAAAGTTAGTATTTAGTACACGCAAGCCACCTACAAGTACCGTCAATTCAGGTGCGGTCAGCGTCATCAGTTGTGCCTTGTCAATAAAAAGTTCTTCTGCCGAGGCAGTATGCCTTGGTTTAAGGTAATTGCGGAAACCATCAGCAACTGGTTCAAGTACGGCAAATGATGCAACATCAGTTTGTTCCATTGATGCATCGGCACGACCTGGAGTGAAAGGTACTTTCAAATCATTACCTGCATTTTTAGCCGCCAACTCAATTGCTGCACATCCTCCTAAAACAATCAGATCCGCAAGAGAAACGTTTTTACCACTACTGTTAAATGCTGTTTGAATACTTGTAAGTTTCTCCAATACTATATTCAGTTGCGCAGGGTTGTTTACTTCCCAATCTTTCTGCGGTGCAAGGCGAATGCGGGCACCGTTGGCACCACCACGTTTATCCGAACCACGAAAGGTGGATGCAGATGCCCATGCGGTAGATACCAGTTGCGATACTGACAATCCAGTTGCCAGAATTTTATCTTTTAATGAAGCAATATCTAAATCGTTAATCGTTTCATTGGTAACTGTTGGAATAGGATCTTGCCAAATCAGTATTTCCGCTGGCACATCAGTACCAAGGTAGCGTACACGAGGGCCCATATCACGGTGCGTTAACTTAAACCATGCACGTGCAAAAGCGTCTGCCAATTCATCGGGATGCTCATAAAAATGCCTGGATATTTTCTCATAGGCTGGGTCTATTCTTAAAGCAATGTCAGAAGTTAGCATCGTAGGTACATGGCGCTTGCTTGCATCGTGTGCATCTGGCACTGTTCCTGCACCTTCACCATTTTTTGGCTGCCACTGATGGGCACCCGCCGGGCTTTTGGTAAGTTCCCATTCGTACCCGAAAAGGTTTTCAAAGTAATTGTTGCTCCACTGGGTGGGAGTTTTAGACCATGTCACCTCCAGGCCACTGGTAATAGTATCGCCACCGTTGCCTGTTCCAAATGTATTTTTCCAGCCCTGGCCTTGCTCTTCAATACCAGCTGCTGCTGGTTCTTTACCAACATATTTGCTGGGATCGGCAGCACCATGCGTTTTACCGAATGTGTGACCTCCTGCAATTAATGCAACAGTTTCGTAGTCATTCATTGCCATGCGTCCAAAGGTTTCACGAATATCACGTGCAGATCCAAGTGGATCAGGATTTCCATTAGGTCCTTCCGGATTTACATAAATTAATCCCATCTGAACTGCCGCTAACGGATTCTCCAGTTCCCGGTCGCCGGTATAGCGACTATCGCCTAACCATTCTTTTTCAGAACCCCAGTAAATATCTTCCTTGGGTTCCCAAACATCCTCCCTTCCACCACCAAATCCAAAAGATTTTAAACCCATCGAATCAAGGGCACAATTGCCGGTTAGTACCATCAGATCGGCCCAGGAAAGTTTTTTGCCGTATTTCTGTTTAATGGGCCAAAGCAACAATCTAGCTTTATCGAGGTTCACATTATCGGGCCAGCTGTTGAGTGGAGCAAAGCGTTGAGTGCCTGCACCTGAGCCACCACGGCCATCTGCAATGCGATAGGTTCCTGCGCTGTGCCACGCCATCCTAATGAAGAAAGGTCCATAATGGCCAAAGTCTGCTGGCCACCATTCTTGCGATGTGGTCATCAGTTCGAAAATGTCTTTTTTCACTGCATCCAGGTTGAGTGTTTTAAACTCCGCAGCATAGTTAAATGCCTCACCCATTGGGTTGGAAAGTGAAGAATGTTGCCGAAGGATATTGAGTTTTAACTGATTTGGCCACCAGTCACGGTTTCTTGTACCGCTACCTGCACTTTGTTTTAGCGTACCGCTAGAAAACGGGCATTTGGCCTCATTGCCCGACTCGTTCACGTGCGCTAAAACGCTTTGATCTGTGTGATTTTCCATTCTTATAGGTTTTTAAAATTAATGAATTATTAAGAGGGTAAAATTACGAATATCACAGTTGTCTATACTAACTTAAACAGGAGAAGATTGAAACTTTTTTTTACCAAAATGTTTTAGCATACAAAACAAAATTCCAAAAATTTAAACTTCTGTTATTAAAAGTTCTCATTGATTTTAATTATTACATTAGTTCATTTTTTTATTATACAAATTACTGATAAGTTACACATACGCTTACTGAAATCAATATAAATGGTTATTAATCTTTCACAGAAATTGTTCTTTTCAAAAAATTGAGATTGCAAAAATATTCAATTATTCCACCATAAAAGTCACTTTGGCATTTCTTTATGTTATATAATAAAAATTGGCCGGTATAATAACAACACTTTAGGTGTAAATATGTTTTGTACCTAATTTCGTAAAATATTAGCTAACCTATAATCTGCCTCAACTCATTTAACAATTTTATCCTTTAATGACGGATCAATATTATAAACTGGATAATCCTGCATGGTACTCATTACTTGAAACGCATAAACATTTTGGCATTGGTACCGATGGATTGAAATGTTACCAAAAAAACATTGTTGCTTTTGCTGCCTGGGATACATCAAAAAATGAAGGCCTAATCCTGTTGGATAAATTGATTGAACTCAATGAATCTTTTTTTATCATTGGTGAAATGACGCCATTACCTTCCAATTATTTAATTGAAAGAACAATAACCTGTTTGCAAATGATTTGTACTTCTGCAATAAAAATTAATACGGTTGCAACCATTGTAAAATTGGGGGATGCTGAAGCAGATGAAATGACAGCATTAACTAAACTGGTGATGCCAGGATATTACAAACATGATACAAGGCTGATGGGTGATTACTTTGGAATAATGGACAATAATCAGCTGGTAGCCATGGCAGGCGAACGCATTTGTTTGAATGGCTTAACTGAAGTAAGTGCAGTAGTTACACATCCTGCATTTACCGGACGTACCTACGCACAGCAATTGGTTGCGCAGGTTGTTAATAAAAATCTGGCAGCCGAAATTATTCCTTTTCTGCACACAGGACAAAACAATGGCAGAGCCATTAGGATGTATGAATACCTTGGGTTTAAAAAAAGAAGAATTATAAATTTCACAAAAATTAAACGGGAGAAATAAGACAATACAATTGCTTAAAAAGCTTGCAGAAATTGGTTATTTTTATTCGCTCAACTATTGGCTAAACACAGCTAAATATTTACAACAACAAATTTATAAAACATGCAATACCGCTCATTCAAAGGAACAAACATTTCGGAAGTTGGATTAGGCACCTGGCAATTAGGCAGCGCCGATTGGGGAGCTGTAAATGATGATGAAGCCTATTCCATTTTAGATACCTTCATCAACCTGGGAGGTAATTTTATTGATACGGCAGATGTTTATGGAATGGGCATAAGCGAACAGGTAATTGGCCGTTTTTTGAAGACTGTTGATAAGGAAGTTTTTGTTGCCACAAAACTTGGGCGCAGGCAGGATGGAAACAATGGCTGGCCGCAAAATTTCAGCT
>JAYTTM010001141.1:0-3196 GCA_043745055.1 Chitinophagaceae bacterium
CCCTGCTGCAGGTACCCATAGTGTAAAATATAGTTCACTGGTTGATGATATTGAAATCATCCACACAGCGCATAACAGGCAGGGCTTTGCAACAGGTGCTGTGCTGGCTGCTGAATTTATTCAGCATAAAAAAGGTATTTATGGAATGAAAGATGTGTTGGGCTTATCAAAATAACTACCTGTTCTAATTGTTATTTATCAGGATGAATATTCCATTTGCCAGGGTAACTGTTGTTAAATCAAAATAGGTTTTTTACAAACAAGATGTTTATCAACTTAATCATTAAAAAATATTCCGGTAAACGCAATTCAATAATTTAATAACTATCCGTAAATAGGTGCAAAGAGGCGTAGCATCGGTTAATATTGTAACAACTGGTTTAAACCCGTTGATGAAGTAACAGATAATCTAATAAGATCCGTAGGTTCGGATCATGGAAAAAAGCGGTAACAATTAGTCAAAAACAGGTAGGTGTAATTAAACACACAACAATATAGAAGCGAGCCTACGGCTCTACAGTAGATTTCTAATGTAGCTGCACCAGTATAATTATAGTGAATTACCTGGTTGCACCTAATTGCGGATAGTCATTAATAATTTAATGTATGAACGGCTAACTTACTGGATGATTAATTGGTAAATTGCACCACTGTTTTAGTATTTTTTCTTTTAAATATTTCCTACATGAATATTGCGATTGTATGCTATCCCACTTTTGGTGGAAGCGGTGTATTGGCTACAGAACTAGGCAAAGCCCTTGCAGATATAGGCCATAACGTTCACTTTATAACCTACCAGCAGCCGGTAAGATTAAGTGGTTTTAAGGCCAACGTATTTTATCATGAAGTGAGGGTGCCAACCTATCCATTGTTTGATTTTCCTCCATACGAAACGGCCTTGGCAAGTACAATGGTAGATGTAATTTCCAATAATGATATTGAACTGCTACATGTACATTATGCAATACCCCACGCTTCTGCAGCGTATATGGCAAAGCAAATTCTAGCTGTACAGGGCATCCATATTCCTGTTATTACAACATTACATGGTACGGATATTACACTGGTTGGCAAAGATAAAACTTACCGCCCCGTAGTAACTTTTTCTATGATGGAAAGTGATGTGCTTACAGCAGTTTCTCAAAATTTAAAAGAAGAAACCTATAGGAATTTTGATATAAAAAAAGATATTGAGGTCATCCATAATTTTGTAGATGTAAAGCGGTTTAATAAAAAACCGGTAGATGCCTTTAAAAAGCTGCTTGCACCTAAAGGAGAAAAAATAATAGTACATGCTTCAAATTTTAGGAAAGTAAAAAGGGTAGAAGATGTTATAAATACTTTTTTATTAATTAACAAAGAAATACCTGCCACATTGGTGTTAATTGGTGATGGCCCGGAAAGACCATTTGCAGAATCTATCTGCAGAGATTGTGTTACCACTCACCAAATAAAATTTTTAGGTAAACAGGAGCAGATGGAAGATATTTTACCCCTGGCTGATTTGTTTTTACTGACTAGTGAATATGAAAGTTTTGGATTGGCTGCACTGGAAGCAATGGCTGCAGAAGTGCCTGTAATATCTACCAATGCCGGTGGTTTGCCAGAAATAAACATTGATGGCTATTCAGGCTATATGAGCAATGTGGGGGACGTTGATGATATGTGTAAAAATGCACTGGCAATATTAAAAGATAAACCCACCCACGATAGCTTTAAAGCCAATGCATTAGCACAGGCAAAAAAGTTTGATATTTCTAATATTGTGCCGAAGTACGAAAAATTATACGAGGGGCTTTTATAAGTATTAACGCGGCTTAAGCCATGCTTCGGGGTTAAGTTCACTGTTATCTTTACTAATCATTAAATCTATTGCACCAACCCCATCCAGGTTAGCAGCTACTTTGCCAATTACCTGCCCAACAGTTACCTTTTGCCCCTTGGTTAAATTAACACCGGAAATATTACTGTAGCCAGTAAAATACCTGCCATGTTTTATTACCACCAATTGTAAATCATCATAGTTATTAATCATTAGTACCTCGCCTTCAAAAATTGCTTTTACTGATGTTCCAATATCGCTTCCAATTGAAATCCCCTGGCTATTTACTTCTACATTATTGCCCAGTTTGTTTAAACCAAAATGAAGTAAAATATAGCCGCCGCTAACGGGCCATGGTAAGTGTTTTCTATTGCGTTCAAAACCTGCATTTATATTAATATCAGCGTCGGTTGGCAACAAAACATTGTCTGGCTTTGCAGCAGTAGTAGTTACTTTTCTTGTTTTTGTAGATGTCTTTGTTGTAGCATTTGCTTCATCAGACTTATTATTTTTAGCAGCTTTAATTTCCGCTTCGTTATTCTTCCGTTCTGCTGTAGCCTTATTGGCTGCAATTTTCCTGGCTTCATCATTGGCCCTTTTAATGGCAAGCGCAAAAGCATTATTTACTTTCATCATTTGCTTTTTCTTTGCTGCTATCTGGTTGCTCAATTCTTTTCCCTGGGCTTTTAATTTGGCTACAATGGCGGCCTTTTCATCCTGCTGTGCCTGCAATGCATTTACCTCTTTGCTCTGTATTTGCAATACAGTATTTTTCTTTTGTTTATTGCCGCTCAATTCGTCAATACGACCCTTTAATAATGCCTGTGTCCGTAAAATATTTTCACCCTGCATTTCACGATAGTTCCTGTAGCTTTTTAGGTAGTTAATGCGTTTTATGGCATCATTAAAACCAGGGGCAGAAAAGATGAAATTTAAAAAATCGGAGTTGCTCCTGTTTTTATACGAATAAACCAAGCTTTTTGTGTACTCCTGTTTTAGTGTATCGAGCAATAATTGCAGTTTGGTTACATCCCTTTGCGATTTGTAAATAGTATTATCCATCAGGTTAATTTCCCTGCTGATATTTTCAATTACGTTTTCCTGTATATCCAGTTTGTGATTGATATGTGCCAACGTACTCAGGTTTTCCCTGGTAGATTTTTTATTGCTGTTCAACAGTTCCTGCGCCTGCTCCAGTTCTTTTTTTAGTTGCTGCCGCTGGCGCTCCAGATCCTGCTGTTCTTTAGAGGCTGGCGTTTGTGCGTTTATCACAGCTATTGAAAGAAGTAAAAAAAAGCAGGTTACTATTATTTTAATCATTCGCTCAGTTTAGAGTTTAGCAAAAATATACTGCCCGTTGCTATTAATAATGAT
>JAYTTM010001142.1:0-3190 GCA_043745055.1 Chitinophagaceae bacterium
CATCGTATAAAAGCTGATGGAAGTATACCCAGAGACAATCCGTTTTTTGGTATTTCCAATGCAAGCCCGTCAATATATTGCTATGGAAACCGCAACCCACAAGGGCTGGCGCTTAATCCACATACAGGTGCCATCTGGGAAAATGAACATGGCCCCATGGGCGGAGATGAAATTAATATAATTGAAAAGGGCAAAAATTATGGATGGCCCGTTATTACCTATGGCGTTAATTACAACGGTACCCCCATTACAAATAAAACGGCGATGCCGGGTATGGAACAGCCCATACATTTTTGGGTGCCATCTATTGCAACAAGCGGTTTGGCATTTGTTGATGAAATCCGTTACAAAGGGTGGGAGGGGGATGTGCTTTCCGGCTCACTAAAATTTAGCTGGATCAGCCGCTGCCACACCGAAGGCAATATGATTACAACAGAAGAGAGCATGCTTACAGGCATAGGCCGACTCAGAGATATAAGAACCTCACCGGATGGTTATATCTATGTAGCAGTAGAGAACCCCGGATATGTTTTTAAGTTGCTACCTGTCGTCAAATAAATTTTAAATAAAGTATTAAGTTGCCCTTGCGATAAAAAAGAAAACCTTTACAGCCTGCCTTATTTAATAAAAAAGGAAACTGTAAAGGTCTTAATATATTTAATTAGATAACGATCACGCTATTGATACCACCAAATTCATTGGCAACTTCTTTATCAGCTTCTGGTTCGTTAGCCCACTCGTTTTCGTTAACACGGTATTTAAATTGGTGCTCAGTATTCTTAGGTAAAGAAACATCACACGTAAAAGTTCCGTCTTTTTTCTTACTCATAATGATAGAAGTTTCCCAATCACTATTTAAACCAAGAATTTCAATTGTTTCTGCGTTTTCAACTGCAAAAGTGAATTTTACTTTGCAATAATCTTTTGTTTTAAAATAAGTTTTTTGTACCATTTTTTTGTGTTTTAATTAAAACTTTCAGCTATTAATACATAATGTAATAAAAGGTAACCCTTGCTGGGTTTCCAACTTATGCCATTGTGTGGATAAGTGTAGCTGGTGAATTTTAAAAAGGGCCGAAAGAAATGATCAGCAATCAGCAACTATAAAATTGATTATTAGTTACAATGGTTTAATGAAGATTGTGATAATTTGTGTAATAATTACGGTAAAATAATGGTGTATAAACTGCTGAATATTCAAGTCTAAATTTAATGCGCCGCAATTGCGTGGCCTTTCTTTATTTCTGGCTTTTTTGCATTCAGTTAAACCTTTCACAACATTTTTAACATAAAATCCTGCCAAACGTTTAATTATGGTATTTTTGGCCCTATTAAAATTTTACTTATGAGTATTGGATGGATTATTTTTATTGTTGCCACCATCGGTTGGCATGTTGGTATGTATGGAATGTTTAAAAAAGCAGGTATAGATGCCTGGAAAGCGCTGATTCCCTTTTACAATTCCTGGTGCATGGTTCAAAAAATGCAATTACCAAAGTATTGGTTCTTTTTACAAATAGTGCCTATTGCCGGGCAGTTTATTACCATCTGGATATTGATCAAATTTGTAGAGCATTTTGGCCGCTTTGGTATTGGTCACCATGCCTTAACCGTTTTTCTTCCTTTCATCTATTTTCCTTACCTGGGCTTTAGTAAAAGTGAAAGATACGCTGGTAGCCTGGTGGTAAATAATTATAAAAAATCCGGCACCCGGGAGTGGGTAGATGCGGCTGCATTTGCTATTGTTGCGGCTACGCTCATCCGTACATTTGTTTTTGAAGCCTATACCATACCCACACCCTCCATGGAAAAAACATTGCTGGTAAATGATTTTTTGTTTGTGAGTAAATCTGCCTACGGCCCAAGGATACCTAATACCCCTATCGCTATGCCTTTTGTGCATCACACAATGCCTTTTGTAAACAGCAAAGCTTATGTGGAATGGATTCATATTCCTTACTCAAGGTGGTTTGCATCACCCGTTGTTAGAAACGATGCCGTTGTATTTAATTTTCCAGCCAATGATACGTTGATAAATGATGAAGAAAATTTTGGTTCTAAAGTTACCTATTACCAAAAAGTAAGAGAAGTGGGCAGAGATAAAGTATGGCAGGATTATGGTGATCTTATAATTACCCGACCGGTAGATAAACAGGAGAATTTTATTAAACGTTGTGTGGCTGTTGCAGGAGATAAACTGGAAATAAAAAATGCCGTTTTATACATCAATGATGTGGCACAGCCAGCACCAGAAAATTCAGAAATGAATTATGAAGTGCACACCAATTCGCTACTGGATGAAGATGTACTAAAAGAGATTGGCATCCATACAGATCCGGAGCAGCACGAATTTATTCCTTATAATAGTGGTGTATATTTTATTAACATGACGGAAGGTGAAAGAAAGCAATTGGCTGCATTAAAAAATGTGGTAAAGGTTATTCCTTATATAAATGCTGTAAGTCCGGAGTTATATCCTTATTACGACACATCTGTACATTGGAGCATTGATAATTTTGGACCATTACAGATCCCCAAAAAAGGTGAAACAATTCAGCTGACTGCAGATAATTACATACGCTACCAGCGCTGCATTGGCGCTTATGAAGGAAACAAAATATCCTTTACAAACGGAAGGGCTTTTATTAATGATAAAGAAGCAGCTACTTATACTTTTAAAATGAACTATTACTGGCTGATGGGCGATAACAGGCACAACTCTTTAGATAGCCGATATTGGGGTTTTGTACCAGAAGATCATGTGGTGGGTAAAGCATCGCTCATTTGGTTTAGCTGGGAAAAAGGCCCAAGATGGAAGCGGATATTTCGTTCTATTAAATAAGTTTTACTCGAGTATTAAAACAGTTTTGTATATACAAAAGCCACAAATATTTTTTGTGGCTTTTGTTTTTTGGTTAAGGGGATATTTGGGAAATGTAAAAGATTACTCAGAATTGATCAACTAAATTGCAGCGTTATTAACCATGGATGGCGATCTTGAGGCATACGTAATTTTTTAAAAATTATATACCTCACGGTTTACTATATTTGCAAAAAAAATTGGTGCGGCAAAACTTCTTTTTGGCAATCATTCCAGCATCGATTCTTTTGTCAGTTTGTTTCTTTCCGGGGTCGGCACAAACAACTCAAAAAAAAATTACTTCCAGGTCATATGCATGGTACTCCTATG
>JAYTTM010001143.1:0-11868 GCA_043745055.1 Chitinophagaceae bacterium
TTTTTTCTGAAGTTGGCTAATGCAAATACATGATTCCATATTTCATTGTCTTTTTCTGTTCTGCCAGATGCTTCAAATTTATTTACTTTGTCTCCTTCCCATCCGCCGGGAAAATCGAGCCGAACATAACCATCACTGGGGCTGGTAATACCAGTTGTGGCTAATTCCGAAGCATAATACAATTGAGGAATTCCCCGGCAGGTTAATAACCAGCTAAGTGATGATTTGTACTTATCTACGTTTTCATTTACTACAGAAAAAAATCTGGCAATATCATGATTATCTAAAAACAATACATTACGGGTGGGGTCTTTGTATAAAAAATCCTGGGCCAATGTAGTATATAAATTATTTACGCCGTCGGTCCAGCCAAAATCCCTTGTCATGGCATCTTGTATGCCCCATAATGTTTGAAAATCTGTAGCACCCTGCAGGTTACTTGCAGAATGTTTTAAATTATTTTGTACAAAGTAAGACTGGTTGGGCACGCCATGATACCAGGTTTCACCAAATATAGTTATTGAGGGATATTCACTG
Source organism: Chitinophagaceae bacterium (assembly GCA_043745055.1). GTDB lineage: Bacteria > Bacteroidota > Bacteroidia > Chitinophagales > Chitinophagaceae > Ferruginibacter. The sequence goes on from JAYTTM010001143.1 coordinate 538, forward strand.
GTAAGTGCATTATTACAATGGTTCATAAATCCCAAATCGTTATAGGCATACGTGTCAACACGCCATCCATCAATACCAAATTCTTCAACAGTCCAAAGTGCATGTTGAATTAAATAATTGGCAACATAAGCATTGGTTTGATTGAGGTCCGGCATTTGTGATGTTTGCCAACCATCTACCAATTTCTTTTTATCAATTGCACTTGCGTATGGGTCAAAAGCTACCTGGTCCTTATAGGTAGTTTTTGTAAAAATTGGCCAGGTATTGAGCCAATCTTTTGTTGGCATATCCAATACGGTAATATGGCTTTCATCCACATGATTGTAAACAGCATCCTGAATAATTTTCAATCCTTTTTTATGCGATGCATCTATCAAATCCTGGTAGGCTTTTTCTCCGCCCAGTCTTCTGTCTATTTTATAATGATCTGTAAAAGCGTACCCATGTTCGGTTCTTTCAAAACGATCATTTTCTAAAACAGGATTAAGCCAAATAGTAGTAACTCCCAGATTTTGTATGTAATCGAGGTGATTTTGAATTCCTTTTAAATCGCCTCCATGCCTGTTGAAAACAGTGTCTCTATTTAGAGATTGATCCCTCATTCCCGGAACCCGATCGTTGGATGGATCACCATTGCTAAAGCGATCTGGCAATACGAGATAGATAAAATCTTTTGCAGTAACGCCTTGTGCAAAGTTTATTCCTTTTCCTTTTCTTCTTTCCTTTATTTCAAAAGGAATTTTAAAAGTGTTGGTTTTAACAATAGTATTTACATTGATAAAAGCCTTGCCAGTCCTGGTATTTGGAGCAATTAATATATCTACAAACAGATAATGCTTATTCTCAACTTTATTTATTTTTTCTACTTTAATACCAGGGTAATTTATACTCAGCGTAAATTTATCAGCAAAAGAAAAACCACTATCCGCATGCAACATCAGCTGCACTTTGTTCCACTTCATACCTGGCCACCAATTGGTTGGATAACATTTAGCGGTGCTTTGTGCATTTATAGTAAAAGAAAAAAAAACCGCACTTATTAATAGAAAAGAAATTCTCATTATTTACCAAGATTTAAAATTTGTTGTTGTTTAATTTTAAAAGCTCCTTCATCATACACAAATAATACACTGACAGCACCGCAAATAAGGAAAAAACCTGCCAATACTATGGCATAGATAGGTTGACCGCCATAAATATGCTTTACAATTGCACCTCCAAAAAGGCCATTTATTATTTGAGGCAACGTAATAAAGAAATTAAATATCCCCATATAAATTCCCAATTTGCCAGCAGGTATACATCCGGAAAGTATTACATAAGGCATTGCTAAAATACTGGCCCAGGCAAGGCCGATACCTATCATACAATATTTAAGCATAGCAGGATCCTTAATAAAATAAATTGAAATTAAACCAATACCGCCAGCAAATAAGGAAAGCGCATGCGTCATTTTACGACCAACATTTCTGGCAATAAATGGTAAAAGCAATGCGTACAACATGGCTATAAAATTGTACCAGGCAAAGGCAGTTCCAACTTTATTACCTGCCTCATTATATTCCACAGACTTGGCATAATCGCCGGTTAATCCATATACATGTGTTGCAACTGCATCTGCAGTAAATACCCACATAGTAAATAAAGCAAACCAGCTAAAAAACTGAACCAGCCCCAATTGCTTCATGGTACGAGGCATATTTTTAAAATCAGTAATAATTTCTGAAAGACCAGATTTATGTTTTGTTTTATCTTCGGGAAAACTGCCATGATATTTTTCATATTCTGCAGGTGGATACTCTTTACTGAAAAATATGGTAACTAAAATAGCTAAAACAAAAACTGCAGCACCTATGTAAAAAGCAATTTTTATATTGGGTGCAATACCATCAGTACCAGCCACCATACTCACGCCAGACTTGGCTAATATATCCGGTAAAGCGGAACCAACAACTGCACCTAACCCAATTAAAAAAGTTTGTATGCTAAAGCCCAGCGTACTTTGAGACTGAGGCAAATTATCTGCAACCAATGCTCTAAAAGGTTCCATTGCAACATTAAAGGAAGCATCCATTACCATTACCATACCAGCACCAATCCAAAGTGCTGGTATAATACCTGCCAGAGAACCGGAGTTGGGTAAAAAGATTAAAGCTGTAGATGATAATAATGCACCTACTAAAAAATAGGGCTTTCTTCTTCCAATACGGTTCCATGTCTTATCAGAATAGTGACCGATGATGGGCTGAACAATCATACCTACCAGTGGAGCTACTATCCAAAACATTGGGAGCTGATCTACATCTGCACCAAAGGAGCGCAATATCCTGCTGGTATTTCCATTTTGTAAAGCAAAGCCAAACTGAATACCCAGAAATCCAAAGCTCATAGTAAAAATCTGGACAAGAGATAATTTTGGTTTAGGTAACAAGCCTTTAGTATCGGTGGATGAAACAACATTTCCAGCAGACATAGCAATCGTTTTGAGGTATATAATAGTAATGTGTATAGTTTACACAGTTAAAAAGAAAACGTAAAAAACATCCTGTAGAGGATGTTTTAAAAACTTAATTAAATTACAAATCCATCCGGGAGAATAGCACCCTTTTTTAATACCACTATGCCATCCTTAACTGCATACAAAGCATGATCTGTATTTGGAAGATGTTGGCCGCCATTAATACGAACATCATTTCCAATGCGGCAGTTTTTATCTACTATGGTATTTTTAAAATAACACCGGTCTCCGATACCGATTTTAGGAACTCCCTTTTGTATATTATTTTCTATCTCAGCCAAAGTTTCATAATAATCATTTCCCATTATGTAAGAACTAACGATGGTTGTGCCATGACCAATTCGGCTTCGAACGCCAATAACACTATTCTCTATTCTGCTGGCCGAAATTATTGAACCTTCGGCAATGATAGTTTTTTCCAACGTTGTTCCGCTGATTTTTGCCGGTGGCAACATTCTTGCCCTGCTATAAACAATTTTTTGGTTATCAAATAAATTAAAAGGAGGCAATTCATCTGTTAGTGCAAGATTGGCTTCAAAGAAGGAATATATATTTCCAATATCAGTCCAATAGCCTTCATATTGATAACTGATTACTTTATATTTTTCTATTGAAGATGGAATAATTTCCTTTCCAAAATCGGTAGCATCTTTTTTCTCATCTTCCAGCAAATCAAACAATAATTTGCGGTTGAAAATATAAATTCCCATGGAAGCCAGATAAATTCTGCCTTGAGCTTTCATATCGTCACCGGTATCACTAGTCCATTCGCCTAAAATTGATTTATCAGGTTTTTCAATAAACGAGGTTATAACGTTTTCTTCATTTGCTTTAAGAATACCAAACTCTGGTGCATCCCTATCACCAACTGGTATAGTTGCAATGGAAATATCTGCTCCTTTTGCTTTATGAGTATCGATCATTGTCTCAAAATCCATTTGGTAAAGTTGATCACCACTTAATATCAATACATAATCAAAATCATGGTTGGTTATATGTCGTAATGATTGACGAACAGCATCTGCTGTACCCTGGAACCATTGAGGATTATCGGGTGTTTGTTCTGCTGCCACAATATCTACAAATCCTTTACTGAACAAGCTAAATTGGTAGGTGTTTTTAATATGCTTATTGAGCGAAGCAGAGTTAAACTGTGTAAGTACCAATATTCTGTTAATACTCGAATTAATACAATTGGAGATAGGGATATCCACTAATCGATATTTGCCTGCAATTGGCACGGCTGGCTTGCTACGACTGGCTGTTAAGGGATACAACCGGCTGCCTGCACCACCACCTAACACCATTGCGATTACTGATTTGCTGTCCATAAAATTTAATTTGAGGTATATATTTTAGTTGGTAATTATTGGCAAGTTTAAACTCAAATGTAAGGTATAAAGTTATTTTAAACTACTATAGAGATTAATATATTGTTGAGCACTATTTTCCCAACTGTTATCGAGATTCATAATTTTTGTCCGGATGGCTTTCATTTTTTTAGGTTGTGCATAAAGCTCCAGCGCCCGGTGAACGCTGTAGGTAATATCCCAAACTTTGGCATCATTAAATATTATGCCATACCCCCCGGTTTCACCAATGTCGGTTACAGTATCTCTTAACCCACCCGTATTACGAACAATGGGGATTGTTCCATAGCGCATGGCATACATCTGGTTAAGTCCGCATGGCTCTACCCTGCTGGGCATCAGCAAAAAATCTGCCCCGGCGTACATTTGATGGCTTAGTTTTTCATTATACCCAATCTTAGAATTGTAATAACCTGCAAGCGGTATATTCATGTTTGCCAGTTCCCATTCTACATGTGTGTCGCCACTACCCAGAATTAAAAAACTCATTTTACCTTCCAAATGATAAACAGCATCATAGATGGCTTGTGGTAAAAGATCTGCAGCTTTTTCATGCACGAGTCTTCCTATGAAAACGAATAGAGGTCTTTCTATATCTAAATTAAATGCTTCGCACAATAATTTTTTATTGGCCAGTTTTCCAATAGCTGCATTTTTTGTGTTGAAGTTATCGTCTATATAAGTGTCAGTATCCGGATTCCAAACAAGATCATCGATTCCATTTAGTATTCCTGTACACTTACCTCTTTCGAATTCAAACAAATTTTCTAGACCATTGGCATTGCTTCTCATTTCATCCAGGTAACTATAACTTACAGTTGTAACCCTGGTGGCACATTTTACAGCACTTGCCAAAGGATTGATTCTATCCTTCCAGTCAAGCTTACCCCATTCCAGCATATCCCAGGCAGGCAGGTAATTTGCTTTATCCCAATCCATCCATCCCTGATATTGCGCATTGTGAATGGTAAGCACAGTAGGTATATAAGATAAATGCCTGTAGGCATAGCATTGTTGCATCATAAAAGGAATAAGACCTGTATGATGGTCATGTACATGGACAATATCTGGTTTATCCAGCCATCTTGCAACCCAATCAACAACAGCAATTTGAAAAGCAGTGAATCGTTCGCTGTCATCGTTGTATCCGTATACCTCCTCTCTGTCAAGCAGCCCGTTTATATCTACGAGGTATAATTCAAAACCAAGTTTATTGGTTTGTTCTTTTATAATGGTGTAGTTGAACCAATAAGGCCCCATGCTGAAATCGCCCTTGTGCACAACATCAAATTCGTTTTGATACAAAAATTTGGTACGGTACATGGGCATAACCAATTTTGCAACATGGCCGAGTTTATTTTGGTATTTTGGTAAGGCACCAGCTACATCGCCCAATCCGCCTGCTTTTGCTACGGGGTAGCACTCAGCAGTAACATGTAAAATTTCCATGAAGAAAGCAATTATTTTATAAAAAATGAATGTAGTAAATTTTTATTTGATTGGTAACATTTTTAAAAAAGAATTTCAGATTGTTTTGATAAATAAAAATGTTTTGATTTTAATTGCAGTAATGTATTTGAATGCATTTCATTGAGTAAATAAAAAATCAATATTTTTATGATTGCATATTTTACTTTACTTTCAGCCTTCTTAAAACTTTAAACAAATCGCTGTATGAACAAATCAACTCAAGCTCCTATTAAAACCAAATGGTCACAATTTGGAACGTTAATTACTGTGTTTTTCTTTTGGGGCTTTGTAGCTGCCAGTAATGGAATATTAATTCCCCTTTTTAAAGATAAATTACAATTAACGCAAACTGAAGCACAGTTAATTGACTTTGCCTTTTATGTAGCCTATTTTATTGGATCAATTATTTATTTTACGGTAGGTAAATTTATAGGGCAGGATCCACTGAATAAAATTGGTTACAAAAGTGGTATCGTTTACGGCTTAATTATATCAGCAATAGGTACGTTGCTGTTTTATCCGGCAGCAGAATTTCATTCATACCCTTTGTTACTTTCTGGTTTATTTATAGTAGGTCTCGGATTTTCTTTACAACAAACCTCAGCTCAGCCTTTTGCTATAGTATTAGGTGATCCTGCTACAGGGTCGCAAAGATTAAATTTAGGAGGTGGAATTAATAATTTAGGAACCACAATAGGACCCGTAATTATTAGCTTTGCAATTTTTGGTGCATTATCTGAAGAATCTGCCAAAAATGCAACGATTGATTCTGTTAAAGTACCTTATTTAATACTTGGAGCAGTATTTCTATTGTTTGCGCTGATATTTAAAATGGCAAACATGCCTAATGTTAGCAATGAAGAAAAAATGGAAAGAGGATTTGCTGCATTAAAATATCCTCAATTAGTACTAGGCATGATTGCCATATTTGTTTACGTAGGTGTAGAAGTTAGCATAGGGAGCAACCTTGGAGAGCTTTTAAAAGTGAAATTTGGAATGGATGCCTCTAACAACTCCCATTTTATTTCTTTGTTTTGGGCAAGTATGATGATTGGCAGATGGGCGGGAGCTGTTGCAGCCTTTGATCCCCCAAAAAATTTAAAAACAATTTTAACTATAATAATGCCTTACGTTGCATTTGGTATCTATATTCTTGTAAATATTTTAAGGGGTAGTGATGTGTCTGATTTGTATGTTTACGGAATTTGTATTGCAATTATGATTGCAGCTTATTTTTTAAGTCAGGATAAGCCTGTAAAGATGCTGATCATTTATTCATCTTTGGGTTGTGTGGCCATGCTTATAGGATTATTCACTTCAGGGTTTGTCTCTTTATTTGCCTTTATAAGTGGTGGATTATTTTGTAGTGTAATGTGGCCGTGTATTTTTTCACTAGCGGTTGCAGGATTAGGAAAACATACTTCACAAGGATCTGCTTTTTTAATTATGATGATACTCGGTGGAGCAATAATACCTTTAATCCAAGGTAAAGTGGCAGATATTATTGGTATTAAAGAATCTTATTGGATAGCTTTTATTTGCTTTGTTTACATTGGTTGGTTTGCAATAAAAGTAAAAGCTGTACTGCAAAAACAAGGTATTGATTTTGACGCCCAGGTAAGTAGCGGCGGTCATTGAAAATTACCAGAGACCATATCGATCAAATTTCAACAACATTAAATCGTATTTTTAAATGAGTACATATTCGTTAGGTATTGATATTGGTGGCACTACAACTAAGTTTGGCATTGTTAATGCCAAAGGCGAAATTATTGCACAGGACAGAATTCCAACAAACGAACACGAAGTAGTTGAAGATTTTATTGAAGACCTGTACATTAAGCTGATGCCAATGATAGATAAAGTTGGGGGCACTAAAAATTTTATAGGTATAGGAATTGGTGCACCGAACGGCAACATATATACTGGCACCATTGAATATGCACCAAACTTAAAATGGAAAGGTATTATACCCATCGCAGATTTAATGGAAAAAAAGTTTGGGTTGCCTACCAAACTTACCAATGATGCCAATGCAGCTGCTGTTGGTGAAATGATGTACGGTTGTACCAAAAACATGAAGCATTTTATCACCATTACTTTAGGGACAGGTGTAGGCAGCGGAATAGTGATAGATGGCAAAATTGTTGTTGGACATGATGGTTTTGCCGGTGAACTGGGTCATACAATTATACGTCCTGGCGGAAGGCCGCATAAAAGTACAGGTATGCTGGGAAGCTTAGAGGCATATGCCTCAGCAACAGGTGTAAGAGAAACTGCTATTGAGTTATTGACGCAACGTCCTGAACAGGAAAGCTTGTTGAGGAATTATACCATCAATGAATTAACCAGTGAAGCGGTATATGATTGTGCCATGCAGGGAGATAATATTGCCAATCATATTTTTGAGTTTACTGGCCAGATTTTGGGTGAATCACTTGCTAATTTTGTTATGTTTTCGTCTCCGGAAGCAATTGTGCTTTTTGGGGGATTAACAAAGGCGGGTGCGTTATTACTCAACCCTACCCGCAGGCATATGGAAGCAAACCTGCTTCCCATTTTTCAAAATAAAGTTAAATTGTTATTCAGCGAACTTAAAGAAGCTGACGCAGCTATATTGGGTGCCAGTGCGCTTATTTGGTAATAATATTGCCAGATTAATATAGCAATGTTTTTTATTACGAATAAGATAAGCATTTCATTTTTTACAAAAGTTACAATGCTGGCGGGTTTATGTATAAATTCTTGTTTTGATTAGTATTAGAAAAGAGTTAACTGAATTGAAAGCTTCGTCAATATAAACTTCTACTAAGACTACTTTACAGGTTCGTTAAATAGCCTTGTAAATAATATTTTTTGTGGCAAACTATTGCTACAAAACCCACCTCATACTGTATCGCTGAAGGATGGATGAGTATCTTAAAAAATTACATTAGTTGGTATTTCTCTGCGTTCAATTTATCAATTTTGTTTATTCCCACAAATTATTATCAGTAGTTTTATTTAAAATTGTATAAAATATTTTTTATGAGATACATACTTGTATTAACTTTTATTTTAACCATCAATTCAGTTAATGCTTTTTCACAATCAACCAATAAAGGTGGAACTGCTGGTGAATACAGGTTTGTTCAAAATGCAGATAATGTCATTAAAATTATTTACAAGCCGTAAATTATACAAAGAATGAATGTATAAGTAATGACGTATTAGAAAAGCCTTACTTAAATAAATCCAATCAACAGGCAACTGAATTTTCACAGAATAGCAAACAAACCATTCAATTAAAAAACAGTACAATTGAACTTGAGAATGGAACCATTTCGATCAATAAAAATGAAGTGTTTAGATTAGACAGCATGTTTAATAAAAATGGTTATCGAGGATTTAATTATAAACTCTCTGCCGATGAAAAAATATTTGGCAGCGGCGAAAGAGCTTTGCCACTAGACCGAAGAAGCTACAAATTTGATTTGTATAACAGCCCCTCGTATGGGTACAGTGAATAAGCAGAGAATCTTAATTTTTCTATTCCCTTTTTCACCTCATCCAAAGGTTATGCCTTGTTTTTTGTTAATGCTTTTAAAGGGTATGCAGATATTGGTAGCACCAATCCTTGAAAAAGGATTAAGCAAACCGAGTGTTTATCTGCCAGCAGATAAATGGTATTATTTTTATGACGAAAAGCCCATTGAGGAAGGTGCGGTAACAATTGCTCAAGCAGCAATAAACCAAATTCCTTTTTATAAAAAAGAGGGCAGCTTTATAATAAATAATGGCAATCTCACATCAACTAATACCGCTGGAATTACCAATGATGAATTATCGGTTAATTATTATTACAGCAAACTTCCATCAAACTGCGATTTATATGAAGATGTTGGAATTAATAAAAATGCCATTAAGAATAATCAATATCAGATAATTAGTTTTAAAGCTACCAATACAGCTAATAAATTAACTTACAAAATCAATACCAGCGAAGGGGATTTTAAAAGTAAATTATTGAGTAGGAAATTGAAACTTTTTTTACATAATTTACCAATTAGCAAAGAAGATTTATACATCAATGGTATATTCATCGAGCACATAAATAAGAATAAAGAAGTACCAGCAGGCGTATATAGTTTTTCAGTAAACTATAATAGTAAACCAATCATCATAGAAATAAAATAATGAATTATCTACAATTTGATTTTATAGTTCCATCGGGAGAAAAAACTGAAGTGCTTATTGCAGTTTTGGGCAGTCTTAATTTTGAAGGCTTTGAAGAAACAGAACAATGTCTAAAAGCATTTATTGCAGAAGATATGCTGGAAGATGAAAGCATTATTACAATCGCCGGCTTATTTCCCGAAGTTTCTTATAAAAAAACTATCATTGAAAACATAAACTGGAACCAGCAATGGGAAGAAAATTTTAATCCGGTAATTGTTAGTGATTTTGTAGCTATTCGTGCCCATTTTCATCCTTCCATTACTGAGGTTGAGCATGAAATAATTATAACTCCAAAAATGAGTTTTGGTACAGGCCATCATGCAACTACCCACATGATGATTGAACTGATGCAGGCAATTAATTTTGCAGGCAAAAAGGTATTAGACTTCGGTACTGGCACGGGGGTATTGGCGATATTGGCTGAAAAACTGGGTGCCTCAGCAGTATTAGCCATTGATAATGATGAATGGAGTATAGAAAATTCTAAAGAAAATATTACTCAGAATAATTGTACAGCTATCAATATTATACTTGATGATTCTATAAAAACACCCGAAAGATTCGACGTTATTCTGGCTAATATTAATCTTAATATTATTCTAACTAATTTACCATCAATTGCAGCTGCGGTTAGCGACGATACCGATATTTTGCTAAGTGGCTTTTTAAAACAAGATGAAATAACTGTAAGAAATGCCTTGACAACAAATAGTTTACAATTTATAAGCACCTTACAAAGAGGTGAATGGATGGCAGTAACAGCAAAAAATAAAATAATTACTTCATCATAAACTGTATTAATTAATTTATTAATCGGGGTTAAAATTTCAATACATTTGTAACAAATTCAGCATTAAGCTATGAAGGAACTACTTCTTATAATAATTGCTTATTTAATAGGTTCTATACCTACAGCATTGATTATAAGCACAAAATTTTTTGGGGTGGATATTCGTGATTATGGCAGCGGCAATATGGGTGCAACCAATACTTTCAGAGTTTTGGGCTCCAAGTTTGGAACGGTTGTAATGGTATTCGATATTTTAAAAGGCATGCTTGCGGTTGGTTTATTTTATTTTCTCCCCTTTTACATTCATAATGAATGGGATCGTACCAATTTGATGGTAGGCCTAGGGCTTGCAGCAGTGATGGGGCACATTTTCCCCATTTTTGCACAATACAAAGGGGGTAAAGGGGTAGCTACGTTGTTTGGGATGATATTGGCTGTGCAGCCAGTTATTGCTTTAAGTTGTGTGGGCGTATTTCTTCTGGTTCTTTTTTTAACGAGATATGTTTCTTTAAGTTCAATAATCGCAGGAATAGCATTGCCTGTTTGTGTTTTATGGATTTGGAATGATGATGTAGTTGTTTACAGAATTTTTGCTGTATTAGTTGCTTGTTTAATTATACTTACCCATCAAAAAAATATCATTAAAATTTTACGTGGTAATGAAAGCCGCATTCCTATTTTAAAATATAGGGATAGAAAAAAGGCTGCGAATTCAAAGTAAAAGCTTCTTTTTAATATCTATTTAACATCCCCCTTCTTGTATTATTAATCTCCGGTTAAATCTTGGTACATCAATTGTTTAGGTATAAGCGATACCTCTATATTTCATACACTTTAAATTAAAAACAAACAAATGAAAAAAATAACAATTCTAAGTCTTATACTCTCTCTTTCATGGATAGCCTGTACAAAAAATGCTGTAACAGGCCGCAATCAACTGAGTTTAATACCTGAAGCACAGCTAC
>JAYTTM010001144.1:0-3165 GCA_043745055.1 Chitinophagaceae bacterium
GGCATTGATGTCGATGGATATTTCGGTAACACTGGCATCAATTTCAAAAACAGCTGTAGCTGTTTATGCAGATTATCTTAAAATAATTTACAACAATATACAGAGTGCAGCGGATGAAACAGAAAGAAAAAAACATTTTAAAACCATCTTCGATTTTATTTATTCTGTTGCAATAGAGCTGGACAATTATTACCGTGAAGTACCGGCTGATTTTGAATTTAAAGAATATTTTTCCAGTACCATCAGAGCTAAATTGCAGGATCCTTTGCTACGGCTAATTGGTTACTACGGAAAATTTGTAACGGATAATTATATTGACAATACGTCTGTTTTTATCCCTTTGGATGCGCCGGTAAAAATCACCCTGGCACAAAACTTCTCTCTTACGCAATTAAGCCCTGTCTGGACTTCAGGCTTATCCATTCCCATGATTGAATTAAGTGTGCCTGCTCCTGCAGATTTGAGTAATTCCATTTACCACATTATTACCCATAACCTATTTAATGCGCAATTGGATATTTTCTTTAAAACATTGATTAATCTTGTAACACAGTCTGGTAAATTTTTAGATCAAACATTAACAGATTTTCCTTCTCATACACCTCATTATGCATTGTACATTACTTTTCTTCACCTGTTTAAAAAAGCGCAGGATCAATTAAACCTGTTTGCAGGCAAGCATCTTGATTTTTATTATAAAGATATTTTGCAGCTTAAAACAAAAGAAACCATACCCGACAGTGTACACCTGCTGATGGAACTTCAAAAAGGAATAGACCAACATTTGATAAAGCAAGGCAGTTTATTTAAAGCCGGAAAAGATACAGATGGAATAGAGATTAATTATGCAGCTAATGAAGAAACAGTCATTAACAAGGCAACAGTAAAAAGCCTGCAAGCAGTTTTTGTTCAGCCAAATATTAAGGCAGGTAAATCGTTTGAAACTGTGTATGTTTCATCGGTTGCAAACTCAGAAGATGGCCAGGGAGCGAAGCTGCAAAACACCAATAATGAGTGGTTCCCATTTGGAAATCCTGATAAAATAACAACAGCTTCTTTGGGATTTTTAGTCGCATCGCATTACCTCTACCTGAAGGAAGCCACCAGAACAATCACCATTCAATTTACTTTTGGTGAAGCGATCAGTATTAGCCAGGCTGATTTGCTCAATGCGTTCACTATAGAGTTAACCGGAAAAAAGGGATGGCATCCAGTCTCTGTTTACACTGCAGCTGTAAACAGTACCAGCAAAACGATTTCTTTTACAATGAAATTAGAAGCTGATGCACCACCCATTGTTGGTTATTCAGAAAAGGTACACAAGGAATCATACACAACCGACCTTCCCTTGATGCGATTTATTTTAAAGAACGAACGCAACGTTTTTAATATTTACAAACAATTAAAAAGCATCCTGCTAAATAAAATAAATATTGATGTATTTGTAGAAGGAGTAAAAGATGTCATTATCCAAAATGATGAAGGCACGCTGGACCCTTCCAAACCATTTACGCCTTTTGGCACACAACCAAAAGTAGGATCATCTTTTATTGTAGGCAGCAAAGAAATATTTCAAAAGAAACTGACACAATTAGGTCTTGTGATAGATTGGGACGATGTACCCGACAGTCTTGCTGATCAACTGGATGAAGCCTTGCATGAGTATGAACGAACGCTGAGTTACGTGGATGTAAAGCGTAGGTTTCATACAGTAAAAACATTTGTTTTAAGCAAAGGCAAATGGAACCTGCTGGATTTACAAAAGGGGATATTTATTGAAGATAATTTGTACAATGTAATCTTTGACTGGACGAGGCCACAATCCAAATATGCCAACAAAATTGCACAGGCTGATATTGAGCATGCAGTAATAAATGTTACTCCCGGCGGTATTCATCCTACTGAAAGAAATTATGATAAGAACGAAGCCTATTCCAATAATTCAATTGATGGATTTATTAAAATTGATTTGAACTCACCGGATTTTGGTCATAGTGCTTATCCCGTGGCTTTGCGCAATGCTGCCCAGAGTGTAACAGTTGCGGTTACAGGTGCCGGAACTGCCAACATGACGATGAGTGTTTCGCCTACATCTACCATTCCAAAAGAGCCCTATACTCCAACTGTAAAAAGCTTTTCAGTCAATTATAAAGCCTCCGGCGAAATTGATTTACAAACGCCCTCTTTAGCATCGTTCGAAGGAAAAGAAGGCAACTTTTTTCACCTGGCTTCTTTTGGTTTTGCAGAAATAAATAAATCCATTCAGCCAGCTGTTTCCATCCTTCCGTTGTATGAAAATGAAGGAGAATTATTTGTAGGATTTGAAAACCTCACTGCATCATCTACACTAAAAGTATTGTTCCAGGTAGCGGATGGCACATCAAACCCGTTAAAAGAAGAGACTACGATTGACTGGTATTATTTATCTAACAATAACTGGATACAATTTGAAAAAACTGCGTTGATAGATGCTACTAAAAACTTCACCCAATCCGGCGTGGTAACTTTTATTTTTTCTGAAAATATAAATACCGGCAATTTGTTGTTTGATCCGTCATTATCGTGGATAAAAGCCGCAGTAAAAACAGATACAGATGCAGTCTGCAAACTCATCAGCATTCAAGCGCAGGCAATTAAGGCTACGCTAAAAGCAGACAAAGAAAAAAATATTTATTTTAAGAAAATGCTACCTGCAAACAGCATCAGTAAATTATTGATTGCAGATGCGGCAGTAAAAAAAATCAGTCAGCCTTATGATTCTTTTAATGGCAGGCTGAACGAAGCTAATGACCAATTTTACACCCGGGTTAGTGAGCGCCTGCGCCACAAACAACGGGCAATTACTGCATGGGATTATGAGAAGATAGTACTGGAACAATTCCCTTCCATTTACAAAGTAAAGTGCATTAACCATACCGGACTAATCGCAGGCAAAATTCCAAACACAACCAAATACAGCGAAACTGCACCGGGTTATGTTACTGTAGTAACCATTCCTGACATGCGCAACTCATCTTTTAAAAATCCATTAAAGCCCTACACCAGTATTGGATTGTTAACAAACATTAAAGACTATCTCTCTAAACTTACTTCGCCGTTTGTAAAGCTGCATGTATTAAACCCAAAGTTTGAGGAAGTTCAGTTTCAGTTTGATGTAAAAATTAC
>JAYTTM010001145.1:0-3158 GCA_043745055.1 Chitinophagaceae bacterium
GCAGGATCGCTGATGCCGGGTGTGCCTGCATCTGTAAGCAGGGCAATTGTTTTTCCTGCCTGTAATTGTTCCGCCAGGTGCTGTACAATTTTATGTTCGTTGTGCTGGTGATAAGGAGAAATGGGTTTGTGAATTTGATAATGGTTTAATAAAACCGATGAAGTACGGGTATCTTCTGCCAATATTAAATCGACCGATTTTAAAATATCAATAGCCCTGAAAGTGATATCAGCAAGGTTGCCAATAGGTGTGGGGACAATGTATAACATGGCGGGAATGTTGAATTACTGAAACGATAAATTATTGAAGGAATGATTTGCTGAACGGCTGCGTTGTAATTGGATTCACCAACTTAAACTCCGTAAATTTTTAACCTGTTAACTAATTAACTTATTAACCAATCACCCTTTCAGTCAACTAACTGATTGTAATTTCAAACATCTCCATTACCTGGTTGGCTAATAATTTTTTAGTAGCTTCTTCTGCTATTTGATGAGCCGCTTCTGTTGAATCTGCTTCTATCTGCAGGGTAATATTTTTTCCAATCCGTACATCCTGAATGGCGTTTAACCCCAGGTTTTGAAGGCCGCCCATTACCGCTTTTCCCTGTGGATCCAGCAATTCTTTTAGTGGCATTACTTTTATTTGTGCAGTATAAATCATGTGGTAGTTTTATTTTTGAACGTCAAAGATATAAGAATGTAGGCAAGGAAAATAATTGGCACGGCCAGCCATTTTAAAAATACGGCAGCCAATATTGTAATGCCTATCAATATTAATTTTGGGAAATCATTTTTAACACTAAAGCCCGAAAATTTTAAAGCAAGCAATGGTAAATTACTTACCATTAGCCAGCTGAGTGTGATGATGAGCCCATACAAAAACCATTTATTGATCAGTATTTCATTGATGAAATTAAAACTGCTGCCATAATGTAGAATGAGCGGAAATGATGCAACCAACAATCCCACAGCCGGCGTGGGAACGCCTTTAAATCTATACCGCTGGGTGGTATCTAAATTAAACTTTGCCAGTCGATAGGCGGATGCTGCTGCAAGAATAAAAGCCGGCAGCAACCAGGCAAAAGCCACATCGAGTCCGTTTTCTTCTTTTATAAAACTTAATCTTAACAACTGGTATAAAATAACCGAAGGACAAACACCAAAGCTAACTACATCTGCCAGCGAATCCAGCTGCTTGCCCATTTCTGATGATGCGTTAAAAAGCCTTGCTACAAAACCATCTAAAAAATCAACTACAGCTGCTGCAAAAATAAACAGGGAGGCAAATGCCAGTTTTTCCGGTACATTAAAACTGCTGGTAAATTCATCGTTGGTGTAGATGTTAATATTATCTGTTTGCAAGGCCATTACAATAGCAATACAACCAAAGATTAAATTGAGTAAAGTAAAGAGATTGGGGATTTGTTTTTTCATGTTCTATTTAGCATTTTTCATTAATGACTCAATTTGCTCTACCGTTATCGGTATATTTTTCATCAGATCTTTATTGCCTGTTTTGGTAATCCAGAAATTATTTTCAATCCGGATTCCCATTTTTTCTTCCTCAATATAAATGCCCGGTTCAATAGTGAATAGCATACCTGCTTTAATGGGCTCTGTTCTGGTACCAAGGTCATGCACATCTATACCAAGGTGGTGCGAAATGCCGTGGTATAAATATTTGCGATAAGCCCTATTATCGGGGTCTTCGTTTTTTATATCGGATTTTTTTAGGAGACCTATTTTTTGAAAAATAATGCTGGCTTCGGCGCCTACCTTTTCTGTATAATCAATAATGCTGATGCCGGGTTTTAAAATACTTGCAGCAAAAAGATGCAGGTGCAAACAGGCATTGTACACCACTTTCTGCCGCTTGTTGAATTTGCCATTAACCGGTATTGTACGGGTAAGATCTGCTGCATAATTTCCGTACAAGGCACCAAAATCCATCAGCAGCATTTCACCCTCTTTACACTGCTGATTGTTCTCTACATAATGCAGAGTTCTTGCTCTGTTGCCACTGGCTATAATGCTGCCATAAGCCTGCCCGCTGGCTCTTTGAGATAAAAAAGAATGCATAATTTCTGCTTCAATTTCATACTCCATTACACCTGGCTTTATAAATTTCAGCAGCCTTCGGAAAGTAGTATCTGTAATATCAATGGCTTTTTGAGTTACGTCAACTTCCAGTGCAGTTTTAATGGCTCTGAGCTCTTTTAAAATTTTTGCGCTGCGTTTGTAATTGTGTAAAGGATAGCGCTCTTTCATTTCTACTGCATACCTGTAATCTCTTACCATCAACAGACTGGCTTTGCGGTCGTTTTCGTTTGAATTTAAAAAGATGGTATCCGATAAATGAATCCATGGTTGTAAAAGCGAATCCAGGGTATCGAGCCAAACAATTGTTTTAATACCCGAAATAGCGGTTCCCTCCTTTGTTCGTAACAAATGCCCATTCCATTTTTCTTTCATTTCATTGGGCCTGGTTAGTACCAGTACTTCCCGGTATTTTGCATCCGGATTATCCTGAAATAATATCAGCATACTGTCTTCCTGTTCTATACCCGTTAGCCAGAAAAGATCGGAGTTTTGTTTAAAAGGATGAAGGCTGTCGCCATTGGCTGGCAGTTCGTCATTGCTGTTAAAAATGGCTATCGAATTTTTATCCATTTTTTCTATAAAACGTTTCCTGTTCTGGATAAAAATTGCAGGATTTAAAGGGAGGTATTTCATTAATAAATCTTTAGTGATTGCAATATACAGTTAAAATAGAAAAGCCCCGGTTGTGGGGATTTTCTTAATTATAAAATGTACGTTTTTAGAGTGGTTGATTTTATATCTTTCAGTAAGAAATGAATTACTGTTTTACAATTCTCTCTACAATGGTTTTATTGGTATAAATCAATTTTAATAAATAAATACCGGATGACAGGGTTTTTAAGTCTACCGTAATTTGACGTTCCGCATTGCCTTTGTATTGCTTGCTCCATACCAACTGGCCTGCTGTACTAAATACCTGTACGGACTGTAAATCAACGGGTGGTTCCACTGCGGAGTGATGAATGAGAAAGCTTGCATTGAAGGGGTTAGGATATATTAAATAGCCCTGTTTTTTTAAGCGTTGTGGTAGTATTTGTGAAGTGATATTGATGTTAT
>JAYTTM010001146.1:0-11788 GCA_043745055.1 Chitinophagaceae bacterium
GGTTCCTGAACATTGCTAAGCGCCTTAATTATATCTTGTTCTGTCATGGTTGAATTGTTTGTTAAAATTATCTTTGCTGCGCAAATGTAAACACTCATAGCTTTACTTTGTTTGTGGCATAGCTAAGTTCCCTTAATCGAAAAGAAATTACAATTGACTGATTGGCTATTTTTGTTGATTACAGGATTGTATTGATTTAATAAAATTGTTGAATGAAGAAATTTTTATTACTCTTATTTATCGGATGTTGCATCATTAATTTTACAATGAAGGCACAGGATACGGAAGTTAAAGATTCGGTAGTGCAACTATATGGCGTAGTAATGACTGCAGACAGTTTAGAAGCATTGCCTGCAGTAAGTGTAGTAGTAAAAGGACAAAACAGAGGAACCATTACCAACAACCAGGGTGTTTTTAGTATTGTTGTTTTAAAAGGAGATGTAATAGAATTTACCAGTGTTGGTTTTAGACCTAAGACAGTAAAAATTCCCTCGAATATTGAAGGCAAACAGTATAGCATTATACAATTAATGGTAAATGACACCATTTATTTAGCTGCAACCATTATAAAGGCAAGGCCCAGCCGGGAACAATTTGAAAGAGATTTTTTAAATACAAAAATACCCGACGACAATCTTGAAACTGCCCGAAAGAACAACAATGAAGATACCCGCCGCTTATTGGTTGCTACTTTACCAAGGGATGGACGTGAAGCGGCCTCCATTTATTTAACCCGACAGGCTGCCACCAATTATTACAAAGGCCAGATACCTCCACAAAATATTTTTAATCCATTAGCCTGGGCAGAGTTTATACAGGCATGGAAAAGAGGTGATTTCAAAAAGAAAAACTAACGCCGGATGTAAGTTATCCTGTTGATTGAAGTTATTAATAGTTTAGTAATTAAGTTGCGGTAAAGTCATTCTATCGTTTTTGTTTAGAAGGGTTACAAGTTTAGATGAATACCTAAAATAAAAAACCATTAATAAACACTTAAGTATGCTACAACATTTTTTTATGTACTATCGTTTGTTATGTAACTTTATCAAACTTTTAACCTCAATCAACAATAAACAATATGCTTTTTTTTCTAAACGGCTTTATGGGAAGTGGAAAAACACATTGGGGACAAATATGGGCTGCAACGCACAAACTTGCCTTTTTTGATTTAGATGAGGCTATTGAAAATACGGAACGAAAGTCTGTGGTTGATATATTTGAAAGTAAAGGCGAAGCGTATTTCCGTTCTCTGGAAGCTACAACGCTAAAA
This sequence comes from Chitinophagaceae bacterium, assembly GCA_043745055.1. Classification (GTDB taxonomy): domain Bacteria; phylum Bacteroidota; class Bacteroidia; order Chitinophagales; family Chitinophagaceae; genus Ferruginibacter. The sequence goes on from JAYTTM010001146.1 coordinate 1,271, forward strand.
AGCTGTGCCGACCTTAACTCCACAACAATTGTTGCCTGCGGTGGAGGTACACCTTGTTATAAAGATAACCTGGAGTGGATGAATGCCTATGGAATTACAATTTATTTACAATGTACTCCGGAGGAGATTTTGAGAAGACTGCTTAAAGGGCAACTTAGCAGGCCACTTATAAAAAAATTAAACCAGGCAGAACTATTGTTTTTTATTGAAAAAAAATTAAAAGAGAGGGAACCCTTTTATAATAAATGCAATATTATAATTGATAACCCTTCCATTTCTGAACATACCTTTGAAGAAGTAATTCTTCCTTATTAATTATTCTGATGAATACTTTTTTTATAAGAACAGCAGCTGTGTTGGGAGCCATATCGGTTGCAACAGGTGCTTTTGCTGCCCATACTCTAAAAAATATTTTGACACCTGAAGTTTTTCAGATTTTTGAAACAGCTGTAAAATACCAGTTTTATCATATTGTTGCTTTATTGGCTACAGGCATACTGTACCAGCAATATGCAGGTAAAAAATTAGAATGGGCAGGCTGGTTATTTATTGCAGGAATTGTTTTATTCTGTGGTTCCTTATACCTGTTGTGTTTGCTAAAACACTTATATCCTGCCGATAAATCATGGGTGGGTGCTATAACGCCTCTTGGAGGTATTTGTTTTATTACCGGATGGTTGTTTTTGGCAGCTGGCGTAGGTAATAAACCTAGGCTGTAGGCAGCAGATATTGCAGTTTAACCTGTGTGCCGTTATTATTTTCAATCAAAAAAAGAATACTCATTTCATCCATACGACGTTTCATATTGTTGAGGCCAGGTTCTCAGTTTTATCAAACCTGCCTATTTTAAGTGATATGTTTTCACGAAAAACAGGTTAATTTGGATTGTATGCAGTAGCTGTTTTATCTATCTTTGTTTATAATGACTACAAAAGTGAAAACAACAAAATCAAAACCTTACAATAAAGAAGTTTTTAAACCCGATAAGGAGCAACCCATTGAAGTAAAACAATTGCTGAAGGATGAGCGTACACATAAAATAACCGGAATCGTATTTCTGCTGGTTGCTTTTTTATTATTCATCGCATTCACTTCTTATCTTTTTACATGGGAAGAAGACCAGGATAAAGTATTAAGTGCAGGAAGCAGTTTATTCTGGGGTACAGAAATACAGGTTAGTAACCTGTTAGGTACATTGGGCGCTTATCTATCCCATTTTTTTATCTACAAGGGCTTTGGTGTAGCTTCTTATTTTATTTGTAGTTTCTTTTTTGTGGTGGGTGTTAATTTATTTTTTGGTAAAAAAATATTCTCTATTTCAAAAAATGTAAAATACCTGTTGCTGGGGTTGGTAATATTAAGCGTTGCTTTTGCACAGGTTTTTGATGGCAAGGTTTTTCCCTGGGGTGGAGCTGTAGGTAAATTAGCTAAAAACTGGCTCAACCAGGTTATTGGTCAGGTAGGTACTTTAGCTGTGTTAACGGTGGCTGTATTGAGTTACATTATCTGGCGTTTTAATCCTGTATTTAAATTACCTGCAAAAAAAGAAATATTAAATGGCCAGGATGAGGCAGATACAATGGAAGCCGTGGAGCCTTTTAATTTTAATGAAAATGATGAAACAGAAAATGAGAAAAACCTGTTTGAAGAAAACAACAAAAATAAACGTACTGTAACCGGAGGCATGTCCAATATTCCGTTTGAAGTAAATACCACACCTGCCCATGATCTTTTATTAATAGAAAAGGAAGCAGAAGAAGATAGCCTGGTAACTTCAGCAATTAACCCAAAAGAGCCTGCTAAAAATGCGTTACTCGAACTTGAAATAAAGCATGCACATGAGCATACTGTAGAAGAAAATGCTTCTCCGGTTAATATGATAAAGCGGCAAACAATCGATACAGTTTATGACCCCATATTGGATTTAAGAGATTATGTTTATCCAAAACTTGATTTACTGGAAGCACACGGCAGTGAAAAAATTATTCAGGATCCTGCAGAACTGGAAGCTAACAAAAACCAAATCATCAACACCCTGAAAAATTATGATATCAGTATCCAGAAAATTTCAGCTACCGTTGGGCCTACAGTTACCTTGTATGAAATTATTCCTGCGGCAGGGGTACGCATATCCAGGATAAAAAATTTAGAAGATGATATAGCCCTTAGCCTTGCTGCATTGGGTATCAGGATAATTGCTCCTATACCCGGCAAAGGCACCATTGGTATTGAAGTTCCCAATGCTAAAAAAACGATTGTGAGCATGAGAACCTTACTCTCCTCTGAAAAATTCCAGAATAATAATTTTTCTTTACCCATTGCAATTGGTAAAAAAATTGACAATGAAAATTTCATCGTTGACCTTGCAAGTATGCCCCATTTATTGATGGCAGGTGCTACGGGGCAAGGTAAATCTGTTGGGTTAAATGCCATATTGGTTTCTTTGTTGTATAAAAAACATCCTTCGCAATTAAAGTTTGTACTGGTTGATCCAAAAAAAGTGGAATTGAGCATTTACAAAACCATTGAAAAGCATTTTCTGGCCAAATTACCTGGCGAAGAAGATGCCATTATTACTGACACTAAAAAAGTGGTACATACCCTAAATGCGCTTTGCATTGAAATGGATAACCGCTACGATTTGCTGAAAGAAGCTGGTTGCCGTAACATAAGAGAATACAATGAAAAGTTTGCAGCCAGAAAATTAAATCCCGAAAAAGGGCACCAGTTTTTACCGTTTATTGTATTGGTGGTAGATGAGTTTGCAGACCTTATTATGACTGCAGGTAAAGAAGTGGAAATGCCCATTGCCCGATTGGCGCAGCTGGCAAGAGCTGTAGGTGTGCATTTAATTATTGCCACACAAAGGCCCAGTGTAAATATCATTACCGGAACTATCAAAGCCAACTTCCCTGCCCGGATTGCTTTTAAAGTAAGTAGTAAAATTGATAGCAGGACTATTTTAGACGCCGGAGGTGCAGAACAATTAATTGGAAAAGGAGATATGCTTATCAGCTATAATGGCGAACTAGTAAGGCTTCAATGCGCTTTTGTAGATACGCCTGAAGTGGATAAAATAGTTGATTTCATCGGTAGCCAGCGGGGCTATGCCCAGGCATTTTTATTGCCGGAATATGTAGATGAAAAGGAAATGGAAAAAGGTGATTTTGATGTGAATGACAAAGACCCTCTGTTTGAAGATGCTGCCCGTATTATTGTAACAACACAAAGTGGTAGTACATCTTTACTTCAACGCAGAATGAAACTGGGCTACAACCGTGCCGGCAGGCTGATGGATCAATTGGAAGCAGCAGGAATTGTAGGCCCCAACCAGGGTAGTAAAGTAAGGGATGTTTTGATAAAGACAGAAGCAGAACTACAGGTGTTTATTGATAATAATTTATAAGAAGTGCCCCCTATCCCCTAAAGGGGGTATAAGCAAGAACCTAATCAACTTCATCAACCCTTTCAACTTCTTCAGCTTTATTAACATATTAACCTAATCAACCTTTCAACTTATCGACCTTATCAACTTTTAAACTTATCAACCTTGCAACCCTTCAACTTTTCAACTTCATCAACCTAAAAAACCTCATCAACTTTATCAACCTCATCCCCTTCCCCTACTATTTCAATACCTTTTCCATCTGCATACTCCTGGAACCTTTTACCAGCAATACACTATTTTCAATAGGTTGCTGGTGCAACCATTGTTTTGCTTCGGCAGCGTTTTCAAAATAAATATAAGGATGAGCAATATTTTTAAAGTCACCACCTACCAATACTACCGCCTTCCATTGGTATTGATTAATCAGGTTTACAATAGCAGTATGTTCTGCTATGCTTTCTGTACCCAATTCCATCATACCACCCAGCAATAAAATCTTATTGTTATTTTGCATGGCGGCAATATTTTCAATGGCTGCCTTCATACTCGTTGGATTGGCATTGTAGGCATCCAGAATTATTTTGTTGCCATCTTTCTCAATTAATTGAGAGCGGCTGTTGGATGGTACATAATTTTCCAAAGCCATTTTTATTTTCTCATCAGGTACATTAAAATATTTACCCACAGCCACTGCTGCCAGCACATTGGGGAGGTTGTAAGCACCAACTAAATTGGTATGAATTTGTTGTATATCCGTGCCCTTAACCATGGTAACCTCCAGCAGTTGTTTGTTGGTATCTGCCACTCCAACTATTGCTGCATTTGTTGTACCATAGGTTTTTATGTTGGGGATGCCCTTGCTCATTTCTACCAGGTAATCATAATCATTCATAATAAAAACAATGCCCTTGTTTTTTCTAAGATAGTCAAACAGTTCTCCTTTACCTTTTTTTACACCTTCAACACCCCCAAATCCTTCAAGATGTGCTTTGCCACAATTGGTGATGATGCCATGCGTAGGCAAGGTATAAGTGCAATAACCTTCTATTTCTTTTTGATGATTGGCCCCCATTTCTATTACAGCAATGGCTGCATCTTTTTTAACAGATAAAATGGTTAACGGTATACCAATATGGTTGTTTAAATTCCCTTTGGTGGTATACGTTTTTAAAGACGTAGACAATACTTCATTTACCAACTCTTTGGTAGTAGTTTTTCCATTACTTCCTGTAATGGCTAAAAAGGGAATATTGAATTGTTGCCGGTGATACTTTGCAAGGTCCTGCAAGGTTATTAATACATCTGAAGTGGCTATTAATCTTTCATCTTCAAAGTCAACAGCTTCATCAATAATTGCATAGGTTGCACCTAGCTGCAATGCTTGTTTTGCAAAAAGATTACCATTAAAGTTGTCTCCTTTCAGGGCAAAAAACAAATCACCTTGTTTAAGTTTACGGGTATCGGTTTGTATTGAAGGATATTGTAAAAAAAAGTTGTAGAGCGTTGCTATTTCCATCCTTCAAAAGTAATAAAGAACCAATAATAATGAAGGCAAATATTTAATCGTTTAGTAATTAGTCCCCAGCATAAATTTTACAACAGCATAGTTTAGTGGGTTTAGAAGTTTAGTTGCCGCACTAAATTGCAAACTATTAAAAACTGTTAAAGCAGGTGCATTAAAAAAGCCCTTCATAAAATGTGAAGGGCTTTTAATTATTTATATGCTGTTAACTTTTCTTTCTACCGTTTTGCTTACGTTTTCCAAATATGTTACCTTCTCTAAACCCCGGACCTTCCGGCGACCCCATGTAAGTTTGAGCGCATCTGAAACCAATTGTACTGGATGATTGCTCTTCTTCCAAAAAACGGCGTGCCCCTGGTGACAGCCAATAAGCTCTGTCGTTCCAGCTTCCACCTTTAAACACTTTAGAGCGATCACTGATTAGCGTAGTAACACCATATTCATAGCTAGCTCCGCTTGAAGAGTCACCATCTAAATGATCCATTGCATAGTTGTGATGGTAATTACGACGATTCTTTACTTCTTCGTCGCTAATATCAGATTTCTTTAAACGACCTAATGAATCTCTTTCAAACTCACCAGCACTATTTTTATAATATTTTTGAAACTTGTTACCACGGAAATAGTTAAAGTCCTCGCCATCTGCGGGTGTTAGCGCCCTGTAAGTATCCTGTACCCATTCAGAAACGTTTCCGGCCATATTGTACAAGCCAAAAGCATTTGGATAAAAAGCCTTAACATTACCAGGTATCGCAGAACGGTCATTCAACCCACCAGCAACGCCCATGTTGTCACCACTGCCTCTTTTAAAGTTGGCTAAAAACTTACCCTGCCAACTTCCCCGGCGATTATCCCTAAGGCCATTGGGATTGCTGCTCCATGAATATATTTGCTGGTTAGAAATTAACTCTTCACCACTACCTGATTCTTTTTTTCTCGGACTTGGGTTTTGATCAAGTAAACCATAAGCAGCATATTCCCATTCAGCTTCTGTTGGAAGGCGATAACCCATATTCAAAATACCATCTTCCATTTTTACATTGCTACGTGGCTTACCACTTACATCTTTAAATTCAGATTTCTTTGGCTTGGCCCTACCCTGAATTAATTCTGGATTCAATAAATACGATTCGGTATTAAAAGAGCCTTCAGCTCCACCACCTTTCATCTCCTTTTTTGCAAAATCCTTTTTCAGATATCCTTTCTCTATCAGGTTCAGTTCATTTACCCTATCAGTTCTCCAGATACAAAAATCTTTAGCTTGTAACCAGTTTACACCAACTACAGGATAGTAGTTGTATGCTGGATACCTGAAATAATAATCAACATATGGCTCATTGTAAGCCAACTCCTGGCGCCAACAAAGTGTATCAGGCAAAGCACCTTTTAAAACGGCGGTGTCACCACTAAAAGTATTTTCCAGCCAGTAAATATATTCACGGTAATGAACATTGGCTACTTCTGTTTCATCGATAAAAAATGATGGAACTGTTACACGCCGCGGTACATTGTTCCAGTCGCCCATGATATCTTCATCTTTGGCGCCCATAACAAATGTGCCACCCTGCACAAAAAATAAGCCTGGGCCGGCTTTTGGGTATTTCATTTTATTTACATGGTAATTGCCCATGTTCTTGTCGTCATAGTTCCACCCTGTTACGGATGATTTACCATTTTTTCCGCCCTTTTTACTGTTTTTACAGGATACCAGAGATACGGAAAAAGCCACAAGGATGATCAAATTCTTTACAGAAATTATTTTTTGCATATTCATTCGTTTTGCAAATGTGTTAACGAAAGGTTTTCTTGTATATTGTGCTGATGATTTGGGGATATACAACTGCGAATATATAGACTTTACCCCAAAAGCAAATCCCAGCTTGTATTATTTTATAAAAATTAGCTAAAAATTAGCAGATATTTTTTTTAAAAAAAATTAAAGATAATTATTGATTTAAAAAATGCAGTCTTTAAAAAACCTCTCTTTCTATAGTTAACAAAAAACAAAATACTGTAATTAATAAATGCAGCATTGAGTAAAGTAACTAACGCAGATAGTCTTTTATTTATCAATTAAATCAACAATAAAAGAAGGGGCGTATCGTTTGAAACAATAAATCATAAAGCGTAATGTTTTATACGATAAGACTTGTTAACAGAATCCAATTAAATTAATTATCCGTATACTTTAAGATATTATTATTAATAACATCTTAATTGTTCTTTTAAACAAAACCCTTTACTTTTACAGCCTAACCTACAAAAAATTGTTAGCTTATAGACTGGAAGTATACATAAACAAGACAATAACGAATGAAAAAAGTAACTATTTATGTAGCTGCCTTGGTATTATTACTGGGAGGTGCAACCAGCGTACTTAAAGCACAAACAAACGCTCCACGAATTAATGTAGTAACTTCTGCAGTTCCTTTTTTAAGAATATCACCTGATGCACGCAGTGGCGGTATGGGAGATGTAGGCGTAGCAACTTCACCAGACGCTAACTCGGCATTTTGGAATTTAGCTAAAACGCCCTTTAATACAAACAAAGGTGGTATTGCAGTAACTTATACCCCCTGGTTAAAAGACCTTGGATTAAATGATGTTTACTTAGCGGCACTTACAGGCTATTATAAATTAAGTGATGATGAAGCAATTTCTGCATCGCTGAGATATTTTAATTTAGGAAATATACAATTCACTGATGCCTTTGGAAACGAATTAAACCAATATCGTCCACGTGAATTTTCATTTGATGCAGGCTATTCAAGAAAATTATCCGAAAAACTTTCCCTGGGTGTTGCGCTGCGTTATATTAATTCTAATCTTGCTAGTGGCACTTTTGGAAACGGACAAGTATATAAACCCGCCAATGCAGTTGCTGGTGATATAAGCTTATTTCATACAAAAACCAGCGCTGATGGATCTGGTTTCAACTATGGTGTTTCTATCACTAATCTGGGCTCAAAAATTTCTTATACAAACGATGCTGCTCAAAAAGATTATATTCCTGCCAATCTTGGTTTAGGAGTAGCGTATACCAAGGCATTTGATGAAAACAGCAAAGTTACTTTTGCATTCGATATTAATAAATTACTAGTTCCAACACCACCACAATTTAGCACTGACAATCCTGGTGCAGACGCTACAGCTGAAGACTCTCTTAGATTGTTTAACTACCGCAACCAGGGCGTTGTAAGCAGTTGGTTTAAGTCGTTTGGCGATGCTCCGGGTGGTTTTTCTGAAGAGTTAAAAGAGATACAGGCATCTTTAGGTGCAGAATTCTGGTATCAAAATCAATTTGCTTTTAGAGCCGGTTATTTTTACGAAAACGCTCTTAAAGGAAACAGACAATATTTTACTTTAGGCGCCGGTTTAAAGTACAATACATTTGGATTAAACTTTTCTTACCTGTTGCCCTCCGGCAATGGTGTTAACCGCAACCCTTTATCCAATACACTTCGTTTTACATTGGTATTTGATTTTGATGGTGGCAGTGGTGACGCTTCAAAATAAAATCAGTTAAACATCTTTTAAATACAACGCCCTGTAAATGGGCGTTTTTTTATGTGTTGTACTGTACATTTGCACAAAAAAATATGAATATAAGAATTGGCTTTGGAGTAGATTATCACCAACTTATTGAAGGCAGAGATTTTTGGTTGGGAGGTGTTAAAATACCGCATTGCAAAGGAGCGCTTGGCCATAGTGATGCAGATGTGTTATTACATGCAATATGCGATGCCATGCTTGGGGCTGCTTGCCTGGGTGATATTGGCGTACATTTTCCCGATACGGATGCTACTTTAAAAAATATAGATAGCAAGATATTATTGCAACAGTCGTATGCACTGATACAACAACATGGTTATAGAATAATAAATATCGATAGTACCCTTTGCTTACAGGCTCCAAAAATAAAGGACCACATTCCTGCCATGCAATCGGTAATAGCGTCCATCCTTTCATTACAAAACAGCGATGTTTCCATTAAAGCCACCACTACAGAAAAAATGGGTTTTGTAGGCAGAGAAGAAGGACTGGTTGCCTACGCTACACTTTTACTTATAAAAGACTAAAAAATTAAGTCTGATCCAAAATTTCAGGCTTCATGTTCCTGTTCACATCACTAACTTTGCCGCCATGGAAAATGTTGAAATTAATATAGTTAATACCTCTGTAAATGAATTGCCGGCTTATGCAACTGCTGGATCTGCCGGTATGGATATAAGGGCAAACCTGCAGGATGCTGTTGTTTTGCAACCTTTGGAGCGAAGCCTCATCCCAACAGGTTTGTTTATTGAATTACCAGACGGGTACGAAGCTCAGGTACGCCCCCGCAGTGGCCTGGCGATTAAACAAGGTATTACCTGCCTCAATTCCCCAGGTACTATCGACAGCGATTACAGGGGTGAAATAAAAGTGATATTAATTAATTTAAGCAACGAGCCGCAAACTTTGCATCAAGGTGACCGAATAGCTCAGGTTGTAATAGCTAAAGTTGCAAAAGCTCAACTAAACCCTGTAACTACCATTAGTGTTACCGGAAGAGGCGAAGGAGGATTTGGACATACAGGAAAGCAATAAAGTAAATAAAAGCATGAAAATAAAAAATAGAATTATTATAGTTTGGGCAAATATTTTTGTTGTGGTTTGCCTGTCGATACTGGTAAGTTGTAAATCTACAAAAAAAATACAGGCTGCTATTGTAAAGAAAGACAGTACTGCTTTAAACATTACCAATCAATCTGAATTGGATTCACTTGCAATTATAAGATCAACCTTAGAGGATATTAAGAAGAATCAAATAAACTATAAAACCTTTAGTGCAAAAATAAAAGTTGAGTACCAGGATTCTCATGGCAAGCAACCCAACATAACAGCTTATGTAAGAATTTTTAAAGATAGTCTCATCTGGATATCCGGTTATGCAACTGTTTTTAATATAGAAGCATTCAGAGTATTGATCAATAAAGACAGCGTTTTTGTATTAGATAAAATCAATAAAGAAGTACAGTATCGTTCTATTGATTATTTGCAGGAGATAACGCAAATACCCTTCGATTTTAAAACACTACAGGATTTACTGATTGGCAACCCCATATTTTTTAGCGACAGTGTAGTCTCATACAAGGAAAAAGAATCTGCCACTTTATTGGGAACGGTTGGCCTTAATTTTAAACACTTGCTTACGCTAAACAAAACCACCTATGTATTAATGCATAGTAAATTAGATGACCTTGATATTAACCGCAACCGTACGGCTGACATAACGTATGGTGAATATGAAAATAAAACCGGTGTAAATTTTTCAACGTACAGAGAAATAACTGTTTCTGAAAAAAACAAACTGGATATTCAGATGAATTACAAACAATACGAGTTTAACAAAGAATTACAGGCCAGTTTTAATATTCCTCCTAATTTTAAACGCCGGTAATCCTTATTTTTATCGAACCTTTATTTCAGCTGCAATTTAAAAAGCCTGACATGAAACCGGGAGATCGATTTATCATTATTAATAGCAACGGGCAGTATATTTTTGCTAAACTCTAAACTGAGCGAATGATTAAAATAATAGTAACCTGCTTTTTTTTACTTCTTTCAA
>JAYTTM010001147.1:0-11785 GCA_043745055.1 Chitinophagaceae bacterium
GGCAGTTCGCCTTCCAGTACAATATCGGATATAGAGAAATGTCCACCGGGTTTTAATACCCTGAAAATTTCGCTGATTACTTTGTGTTTGTTGGGCACCAGGTTCAACACACAATTACTTACAATTACATCCGCATAATTACTGGTTACGGGCATATCATCAATATCGCCCAGGCGAAATTCAACATTGTTTAATCCAAGTTTTTCAGCATTGTCTCTTGCTCTTGCAATCATGGCTTCTGTAAAATCAACACCCAGCACTTTGCCTTTTTCGCCCACAAACCGACGGGCAATAAAAGCATCGTTTCCTGCACCACTACCTAAGTCTATTACAGTATCTCCTTCTCTTATTTTTGCAAACTCCGTAGGCAAGCCACAGCCTAAACCTAAGTCTGCATCAGGATTGTAGCCTTCCAGTTGGGTATAATCATCAGCCATAATATTGTACACTTCATCTCCACAACAAGAGGAGGTAGCGCCACAACAAGAGGTAGCATTCTGGGTTTGACTTTGTTCCGCAATAGCGGCATACTTTTCTTTTACGAGTTCTTTAATTTGTGTATCACTTTTCATGGTTAATCATTTGCCCCCATCCCTAAAAGGGGAGATGAGGAGGTTTTAAAAATATTTTTATACAATAACAGTTACTCCTCTTCAGGGGATGGGGGCTTAACAACAGGCTTTTGCATTTTGTACTTTCAGTTTATTAAACAGAAAGCTAAATTCTCCCATAAACACTTCAAATGCTTTCCAGTTAATGCAATAACAACTGCGTGAGCCATCTACCGTACCATTAATCAATCCGGCATTTTTTAATTCTTTCAGATGCTGGGAAACTGTTGATTGTGCCAGCGGCAATATCTCTACAATCTCACCACAAATACATTCGTTTTTTTGAGCCAGTACTTTCATTATGGCGATTCGGGCAGGATGAGCCAAGGCTTTGGCAAACGCTGCCAACTCCTGCTCTTTTTGAGAAAATGATTCTTTTTTGTGTGTGGCCATAGTTAAATACTTGTTTTTTGAAAACTGCAGAAAAGAAATTGCTGTATTGTTTTAAAGGGTGTAACATGATCTGTTGTAATGCAACGTATTTTAGAGAACCACTTTTGCAAAGTGGTTGTCAAAATATTTTCACTATATTGTTTTACAGGCAGGCCGCTACATTTTTCAGGACCGGCTGTAGAAAAAGTCCCTATAATTAATTTCCCCTTAGGACTGATGTGCTTTTGTGCTATCGAGAGATAGGTATCAATCTCTTGTGTTGTAGTTAAAAAATGAAAGGCCGCTCTGTCATGCCAGCAGTCGTATTGTTGCTTCATATTCAGGTTCAATACATCGGCAACAATCCACTTTACACCCAATGCTTTTTTACCCAACCGCTGTTTTGCTTTGTTTATGGCTGCAGCAGAAATATCCAATACAGTTATATTTTTATACCCCAATTGCATGAGATGATCAACAAAGAGACTATCACCGCCCCCCACATCAATAATAGCTGCATCGGCATCGATGGCCAACTGCTTAACAAAATCAAGGGATTGCTGTGGTGTTTGCTGATACCAGCTTACTTCGGTAGCCTGACGGGTATTAAACACCTGCTCCCAATGTGTTTTTTTATTCATTATTAATTTTATATCGCAAATATACGATTTAATAAAAACCAACAAAATTAAATTTGCAATCTTAAGCCTTGTGGGATATAAATTTACGCTTGTATACTTCTTACATTATTTTATTGTTTACCCGGCTCTTTTTATTTTACACTATTTTTAAAGGGATAAATTAAAATCTGCATATTAAAAAGCTGCTTGCTAGCGTTATACAGCTGCTGGTTAGATTTTTACCAATTGAAAAAGTGTTTTAACAAAAAAACTGACTATAGCCAAGCCAATAGTTACTGGTAAATATCTATTAACAGCAATTGTCTTAAAAAACACTAACAGCATAGCAATGAATGAATAATATCTATAATTTTGTAACAACTCAAAAAAAAAATAATGCATACCATTTTAATTACCGGTGGTGCCGGGTTTATCGGCTCACATTTAACCAGGTTGTTCGTAACAAAATATCCTGGGTACAAAATTGTAAATCTTGATGCGCTTACCTACGCTGGTAACCTGGAAAATTTAAAAGACATTGAACACAATGCTAACTATAGCTTTGTAAAGGGAGATATAACTGATGCGACCTTATTAAAAAAACTATTTGATATCCATCAGTTTACTGCCGTATTGCATTGCGCCGCTGAAAGTCATGTAGACAGAAGCATTACAGATCCGCTTGCTTTTGTAACCACCAATGTTGTAGGAACCGGCACGCTGTTGCAAGCAGCCAAGCAAAACTGGCATGGCAATTATGAAGGAAAAATATTTTATCACATCAGCACCGACGAAGTGTATGGTTCGCTGGGTGCAGAAGGTTTTTTTACAGAAGAAACAGCTTACGATCCACGCAGTCCATACTCAGCCTCTAAAGCATCGAGCGATCATTTGGTAAGAGCATTTTACCATACTTACCACATGCCGGTAAAAATTTCAAATTGTAGTAATAACTATGGTCCGTATCATTTTCCGGAAAAATTAATTCCCCTTTGCATACATAATATCATCAACAATAAACCCCTGCCAATTTATGGTAAAGGGGAAAATATACGTGACTGGCTTTATGTGGAAGACCATGTAGGCGCAATCGATGTTATTTTTCATACAGGTAAAGTGGGAGAAACCTATAATATCGGTGGACACAACGAATGGACAAACATTGCATTGGTTAAAGAACTTTGCACTCAAATGGATGCCAAATTAGGCAGGCCCGCTGGCGAATGTGAAAAGTTGATTACCTATGTAAAAGACAGGGCAGGCCACGATTTACGGTATGCCATTGATGCCACCAAATTAAAAGATGAATTGGGCTGGCTACCATCGCTGCAATTTGAAGAAGGCATATCAAAAACGATAGACTGGTATTTAAGCAACAGCGAATGGCTGAACGCAGTAACCAGCGGAAATTATCAGAATTATTACAAAGGACAATACGAGAAACGTTAACCATAAAACTAAAGCCCCATAGGTTTGGGCCAACAATTATGAAAGGAATAATACTAGCAGGCGGCAGCGGAACAAGACTTTACCCTATTACCATGGGTATCAGTAAACAATTAATGCCTATTTACGATAAGCCAATGATCTATTATCCGCTAAGCACTTTAATGCTGGCTGGAATAAAAGAAATTTTAATTATTACAACACCCGATGACCAGGAGCAATTTATCCGACTTTTGGGTGATGGTTCTCAATGGGGTTGTAAAATTGAATATGCAAAGCAGGAAGTTCCCAACGGCCTTGCACAAGCATTTGTAATTGGCGAGCAGTTTATCGGCACTGATAGCGTAGCATTGGTGTTGGGCGATAATATATTTTATGGCTCCGGCTTCAGTAACCTGTTGCAAAATTCAGCAAACCCGGATGGTGCAGTAATATTTGCTTACCCGGTTAGTGATCCCGAAAGATATGGTGTGGTGGAATTTGACAAGGACTTTAATGCCATCAGTATTGAAGAAAAACCATTGAAACCCAAAAGCCATTATGCTGTGCCGGGTTTATACTTTTACGACAATGAAGTGGTAGCTATTGCTAAGGCTATACCAGCAAGCCCAAGAGGTGAATATGAAATTACTGATGTAAATAGAATTTATCTGCAAAATAAAAAGCTGAAAGTTGGCGTTTTAGACAGAGGCTTTGCATGGCTCGATACTGGTACTTTCGATTCGTTGAGTGACGCCTGTGAATATGTAAGGGTTATTGAAAAAAGGCAGGGACTTAAAGTAGGTTGCCCCGAAGAAATTGCATGGCGTATGGGATTTATTACCAGAGAGGAATTATTGGTGCAGGCAGAAAAATTAAAGAAGAGCGGCTATGGTGAATATTTGAAGCTGATTGCCCATTAAATTATAAAGTTTAAATAAAGGAAATGGGGAATGGAAGTGAATTGATCAATCTATTTACCAAAAGTTTTGGCGTAAAAGGAGCCTTTAATAAATATTAAAAATGTTTTACCACAACCTGTAAAACTAGTTTCAGAATGCCATGATCGTTTTGCTTTCAGCAATTGAAATAAGATTGTATATAAGAGATACGTACAATATGCTTTTGCAAGAATAAGCTACTAAAGAGATTATTGATATCGGATTAAAATGATTGAAGCAACAATTAGATTAAGAAAGTTTAGAACTGATAAGTGATCTTTAAAACTATGTTGATTCATAAGTAAAAGGTAATAAAATAAATAATCGAAAAAGAATACCCTTTGATTGATTCACAATAAATGACAACCATATCCAATTTTCTCAAGCACAGCAAAAGCTTACAGCTTAAGAGTATTGCTATATATACCTTCTCAAATTTTTTCAACAAAGGCATTTCTTTTTTATTGCTGTTTTACTTTGCCCATGTGCTTAGCCAACGAGACTTTGGTATCCTTAATTTATTCAGCAACTGCATCCTATTTTTAATGCCATTTATTTCGTTGGGTATTTTACAATCGGCCAATACAGAGTTCTTTAAAATAGAAAAAAAAGAATACAAAAGTTTTTTCAGTACAACATTGCTTATGCCCGTTGTGGTAACCTTACTTGCAATAATAATGCTCTTTATTTTTAAAAATCCGCTTCAGCAGCGCTATCCTTTTCCTTCGCTTTTTATTTTACTGATTCCCGTTATTACACTATGTAGTTTTTTGAATGAGCATCTTATTAATATGGTTCGTAATAACAACGACCCTGTAAAATATCTTTATATAAACATAGGCAGATTGCTGGCAGAAATAACGCTTGCGATTTTTTTTATCAGCGCTTTAAATTATGGTTGGATAGGCAGGGTTATGGCGATTTTTCTTTCCATGCTATTTGTAGCAACTTATGCATTTATCTATTTCAGGGAACAACAGTTTTTGTTTGGCCAGATAAAGAAAAAATATATTTATGCTGAGCTGCAGTACTGCGTTCCCATTATTGTAATGCAGATAAGTGTGTTTTGCATGGGCTCTTCTGCAGGATACTTTATAGAACATTTTACACATGATTTTGCTGCAGTGGGCGTGTTTAGTATTGCTGCTACATTTGCCTCTGTCATTATCGTTTTGTGTACTGCATTGCTGCAATATGTGTATCCAAAAATTTACAGCCTGCTCTCTGAAAAAGAAGTTGACTACAATGCCATTGGTAAACACTTTCTTTTTTATGCAGTAACCATGCTGCTGGGTACTGTTGCTGTAATTGCTCTTACACCACTGGCATACAATATTGTACTAAAACCAACCTACTCCGGGGGGTTATCTTATTACTTCTTTATCTGTATCGGTTATTTTTTCTGGTCAATCAGCTATTTTTTTTATGCCTTTATGCTGTATCACAAACAGAAAAGAAAAATATTATTGGCCTCCATTATTTCTATTTCTGTAAGTGTGCTATCACATTATTTTTTCATTAAACAATTTGGTGCTTATGGCGCTGCCGTATCTATCTGTGTTGTTTATTTTATCGTTCTAATTATTACCGTATTATTTGTTTACAAACAGGTAGTTCCCCTATTACAAACAAAAAAAAATGCCGTATACTATGACCACAATGATTAATACTAAACCAATATACAGCCTTTTGGAAAAAGTAACTTTTGGACAGGGCCTGTACAAAACTGTAAATGGTGTAAGATTGAAATTACCAGCAAAATATATCCGTTATTTCCCTTCGGATTATGAATCAGAAAATTATACTTTCTTAAAATCATTTTGTAAACAAGGCGCTGTTATTATTGATATTGGGGCTCACATTGGTTTGTTTGGTGCAATTGCTGCAAAGCTGGCAGGCGCCAGGGGCAAAGTGTTTTCGTTTGAGCCTGCGCCCAATACATTTCCTGTTTTGCGCCAGACCATCCGCATCAACAAACTGGATAATTTAATGGAACCCATAAACCAAGCTATGAGCAAGGAAGCCGGAACCACTACTTTTTTTATTTCTGCAGATGAAGCGGATGTAAGTAATAGCCTGGTATCTTATAAAGTAGACCGCAAGTTACTTGGTGTGGAAGTGGAAATTAATACAATTGATAATTTTGTAGTTGAAAGAAAACTGACACAGCTAGATTTTATTAAAATTGATGCAGAGGGTGTAGAGTATGATGTACTGCAGGGTGGAATTGAAACCTTTAGAACTTTAAGACCTCATATTATACTGGCAATACACCCGGAACCAATTGCAAAGAAAGGCGATACAATGGAAGAAATATACGACCTGCTGACAGCCATCGATTACAAAATCCTATATAACCAATCTCCTATTTTCAGGGAAGCGTTTTGTGCCAGAAAAGATATGTTTGATTTGCAACTGATACCAAATTAAATTGATTTCAACAGCAATTTAACCCATAGAAATTATCTTCTCATCCGAAGAAGCACAGCAGCTAAATTGAAAAAAACAATTGTACATATCATTGATAACATGGCAAGGGGTGGAGCTGAAACCATGCTTGCAAATGTAATCCGGCAACTGCCAGAGTACAATAATATCATCGTAACCTTACACCCCGAAAATGAATTCGGAAAAGAACTGGATGGGGTGCCAATATGCTGTCTGCACTTGCGCTCAAATTTTCAACTGCCATTAGCTGCCATAAAACTAAGGCGCTTTATCAATAAAAATAACGTGCAAATTGTACATAGCCATTTATTATGGAGTACAGTAATTGCCAGAATGGGTACACCAAAAAAAATCCCCCTTATCACTACAATCCATACTTATGCAGCATCCGCTATTGAGTATAGCAAATGGTACATGAGGTTAATAGAAAGATTCACCTACAGTATAAGAAAAAGTATAATTGTATCGGTGGCCAAAGTATCACTGGATGCATATTTCAGCGTACTTGGCTTAAAACCACATCAGGCATATACACTGCACACATTTGTTGATACTGCCGTTTTCAACAATAGTAACTATAGTAAAAAAACAGGCAGTACAAAACTGTTTAAATTGGTTACAGTTGGCAACTTAAAAGAGGCAAAAAATTATTTCTTTCTATTGGATGCATTTAAAAAATTAAAGCAGCAAAACATCAGTCTTGATATTTATGGAAAAGGCCCATTAGATGTACCCATTCAAAAAATGATAGATGAACAGCATTTGAACGTAACACTAAAAGGACAGGCAGAAAACGTTGAGGAAAGATTAAAAGAATACGACCTCTTTGTAATGTCTTCTCTTTACGAAGGGTTTTCCATAAGTGTTCTTGAAGCTATGGCATTGGGTATACCTTTGCTGCTAAGTGATATTGCCTCGTTCAGGGAACAGTGTGAGGATACAGCAGTTTATTATGATTTAAAAGACAGCAATGACTTTATAACAAAACTATTTGGTTTAATAAATAACAAGCAGCAAAGAGAAATATTGGGCGATGCAGCAAAAGAAAGGCTGGTTAAAAACTTTACACTCGATAAGCACATGCATCAATTGAAAAAAATTTATACTAGCGCTTTCTCCGGTACTGAATAGCCGGCCTATTCGTAATAATATTTACCTATTTTCGTTTCTATTCAAACCCCCGGTACATGTGCGGCATCGCAGGCTATATTTCTCTTACCAACACAATTACCAAAGCCCAGTTAAGGCAGGCCACGGAATTGATACAGCACCGTGGCCCCGATGCAGATGGATTTTATTTTTCGGATGATAACAAAGTTGGTCTTGCACACAGGCGACTTTCTATAATGGATTTATCTGCTACAGCTAACCAACCCATGTTTTCGGCAGATGATAGGTACAGCATCATTTTCAATGGGGAAGTGTATAATTTTAAAGAGCTTAAACAACAACTTAAAGACAAGGGCGCTACCTTAAAAACAAGTTCTGACACAGAAGTGATATTAGAATTGTTTGCACAAACTGGCCCGGCCTGTTTTGAAGCAATGAATGGCATGTTTGCTTTTGCTATTTATGACAAAAAAGAAAAGGTAGTAACACTTTGCAGAGACCATGTGGGCATTAAACCGCTGTTTTTTTATGCAGATGAAAGCAATTTTATTTTTGCATCAGAATTGAAAGTAATCAAACAACTGGCAGGAAAAAAGTTATCCATTAACAACAAAGCCATCCCGTATTTTTTGCACCTGGGATTTATTCCCGAACCTTTAACCATCTACAACAACACTTATAAATTTCCGTCTGCTCATTTCCTGCAAATTAAATTGGAGGTCAATTCATTTACCGATATATCCAAAGAAATTACAGCGTTCTGGACATTAAAGGATGCTATTCAGCCTGCGGTATTCAGCGATGAAACTGCAGCAAAAAAGCAGTTGAATAATTTATTGTTCGATGCGGTGGAAAAGCAATTGATAAGTGATGTTCCTATTGGTACTTTCTTGAGTGGCGGAATTGACAGCAGTCTTGTAACAGCAATAGCAGCAAAGGTTTCCAGCAGCGCTGCCATCAAAACATTTAGCATTGCCATTGATGATGGCAAATACAATGAATCTAAATTTGCCCGGCAAGTTGCATCATATTTACATACGGAGCATCATGAATTTACTATAAAAGAAAAAGAAGTACTGGAACTGGTAGACACTTTGCTACCGGCTTATGATGAACCCTTTGCAGATACGTCTGCTTTCCCAACCATGATGGTGAGCCGGTTGGCTAAAAAGCACGTAACGGTTGCATTAAGTGGTGATGGTGGTGATGAATTATTTCATGGATATGGAATGTATGAATGGGCAAAGCGTTTATCAAATCCTTTAATGCCGTTGGTAAAAGGTTCCATGCATGCCGCATCTAAAATGATGGGCAATAAATACCAACGGGCAGGTAATCTATTTGATTACAACAAACAACATTTGCGTACACATATTTTTTCGCAGGAACAATATTATTTTAAAGAAAACGAACTAGCACAATTGCTGGTGCATCCACAATTTAGTTTTGATGCAATCAATGCGTTGCCAGTTGCAACAAGAAAATTATCTGCGGCAGAGCAACAATCCTTTTGGGATTTTAATCATTATTTAAAAGATGATTTACTTGTAAAAGTAGACAGGGCCAGTATGCAATATGCTTTGGAAAGCAGGGTACCACTGTTGGATTACAGGCTGGTAGAATTTGCCTATAACCTGGATCCGGCGCTGAAAATAAACAACGGCTGCACGAAATATTTGCTGAAAGAAGTGTTGTACGATTATGTGCCCAAAGAAATTTTTAGCAGGCCAAAATGGGGCTTCAGCATACCTTTGGTAAAATGGCTGAAAACAGATTTAAAGTATTTGCTGGACAAATACACTTCAGTTGAAATCATCCAAAAATACAATGTGGTAAATGTTGATCTGGTGCAAAAAATGAAAAAGAAATATCTCGCCGGAACCGATTATTTATTCAACAGGCTGTGGCTGATTATTGTACTGCACTGGTGGCTGGAAGAAAACAATCACTAGCAAAAAAATGCAAAAAAAAATCCTTTTTATATCGTATGATGGAATGACTGACCCACTGGGACAGAGCCAGGTAATACCCTATTTACAAGGGTTAAGTAAAAACGGATTTCAACTATTTATTCTCAGTTGCGAAAAGCATTCGGCATTTCTGCAAAACGAAATGGCTGTTAAAAAAATGCTGTCTGGTTATAATATACATTGGGTGCCGATTGCCTATACCAAAAAGCCGCCGGTACTATCAACCATTAAAGACATTATCAAGCTTAAAAAGAAAGCCAAACAAATTCACCAGTTGTATGGCATTAACATGGTGCATACCAGGCCGGGTATTCCGGCATTGGTAGGCTTGTGGATGAAGCAAACAATGGGAGTAAAATTCCTGCATGATATACGGGAGTTTTATGCAGAAAGCCGGGTGGATGGCGGTATGTGGAATATTCAACATCCACTCTACAAAATAGTGTACCGCTATTTTAAACAAAAAGAAAAAGAACAGGTAGCCAAGTGTGATGGAATTGTATGCCTCACCTATGCAGCAGAAAAAATTATACGGCAATTACCCGAATATAAAAGCAACATCCCTCTGGCAGTAATTCCCTGTAGTGCAGATATGCAGTTGTTTGATCCGTCAACAATTAATGCTGCACAAAAGCAGCAGTTGCAAAACGAATTAAACATTGGAGAAAATGATTTTATCATCAGCTACCTTGGTTCTATTGGTGGTTGGTATATGACCAGCGAAATGCTCTGTTTTTGTAAGCGCTTATCTGACAAAATTCCACAGGCAAGGTTTTTATTTATCTCTCCGCACCTGCATGATGTGATTGCAAGCGAAGCGGCAAAATACGGACTGCCAGCAAACAAATTAATTGTTAAACATGGCAAGCGGGCCGAGGTTCCTGCATTGTTATCGTTGAGCAATTATTCTATTTTTTTTATCAAACCCTGCTATTCAAAACTATCCTCCTCCCCCACTAAACATGGAGAAATTATGGCAATGGGTATTCCTGTAATTACTAACAGCGGCGTAGGTGATGTAAAAGAAATCGTAAACAAATACCATGGTGGTTATGTGCTGGATGATTTTACTGATGAAGCATTTGATGCTGTTGTTGATTCGATGCCTGGCAATAAAACTTTCGATGCTGATGAAATTCGCAACGGCGCTAAAGCGTTTTACTCGCTGGAGAAAGCGGTGGAGCAGTACACAGCAATTTACAGGGAAATACTTTTTAAGCAATAATGCTTTTATAGTAAAGACTTACAGCTGTTTTTACTAATCATTTTTTGCCAATAAATTTTTTAGAGTGAATGGATAATCGAATGTTAAATTTCAAACAACCTTTTTAATTATTTTAAAAACTGCTATTAAAAAAACTTGAAGGTGATTATCTATTCCCTATTCAACAGCAACATATTTTCCGTCGTTATTTTTTCTATTATCTCTATAAAATGAAATTCGAAGAAGTAAATCAAATCCTTTCTGGAAGTGTTTCCCAACTTCACAAGTATTAATTTGTAAGGCTCTTTTTTGATGATAAAGCTTTCGTAAAAATCACTGTCCTTTGTAATGAGTATAAGTTCTTCTTTTATTGAAAGCTCATTGATCACCTTATCTGGTGTATTATTGCCAAGGTCCAAATCAATGGTATGAATACAATAATAGCCTTTACTAACAAACACTTCTTTTAGAGATGGCGGCAATTGTGCATCTAATAAAAATTTCATGCTGCTTTTATTGCTGCGTATTTATGCTTCATACTTAAAACAGCGTACTGCAAACATGCCTGAAAGTCTTCTTTCTCAAGGTCGGGAAACTCATTTAGCAGTTCTTCGATTGTGTCGCCACCTGCCAGGTACTCAAGCAGTCCCTCTACTGTGTACCGCAGGTTCCGGATGGTTGGTTTGCCATGGGCCAATTCCGGGTTGATAGTTATTCTGTCGAGTAATGATGCTGACATACAATTAATTTAGAAAATAAAGTTACAAATTAAATGCTACAAGTATTTTTAAGGGTAAAGAAGTCTAATCAATTTTTGACTTCGGGGAATCTTTTTTATTTAACGAAATGGGGAGGGCTGTTGAATTTAAAACAACCGTTCAATTGAATAAATGTACTAGCGGTCTCTAATCATTTTCCAAATTTTTCAATGAATTGTACGATTTCAATTGTTGCTCCACATGTGCCATCAGGTAATGGTTTTTATGATCGAACCATTGCTCTCGTAAAACAGGATAATCGATCAATAAATATTTGAATTGCTGAAAAGGTTTTCTCAATCGTATTGCATCCTGAAACTGAAGTT
>JAYTTM010001148.1:0-3136 GCA_043745055.1 Chitinophagaceae bacterium
AGCCCGCCAGTTATAACCAAACTTATCATCTTCATTATCTACCCCTTCAGTAGCTTTTATGAAACAAAAATTTATGGAAATATTTTTTATTTGCATTGCCTTTACATCTTCCCAATCAATATTTGATTGATGATGACTAACATCTATGCCATGTATGCTGTAGTTTACAGGAATGTCTATCCCGAAAGCGGGATAGCGCACAAATTTTGGTTTGCTGATATAATAAAAGATAGCGGTTGCTACCATAATCATCGTCAACACAAAAAGAAGTATTGAAAGGGGAGAAGATGTCTTTTTTTTTGCCACAGTAATTGTAATGCGGTGCAAATTTGCAGGTATTTATCGAAAAGAGGAATATAAAAGCGGCAGCAGTTAGTAAGTAATTTTTATTTGCCATATCGGTTATCTTTGAGCCATGCCCCAAATAAACTGGAACGATAGTTTTAACCTGTTAAGCAAGCTTACGCCTGCAAGAGTATGGAATTGTGTAAAAGTGCTGGGCAGCTTTTATGCAAGCAGGTTATTAAACAAGCCAGTGCAATGGGGTTACCCGGTGTCAATTTCATTTGAACCTACCACCAGTTGCAATTTGCGATGTCCCGAATGTCCGAGTGGGTTAAGGGCGTTTACCCGGCCAACCGGTATGCTGGAAAAAGATTTTTTTAGCAAAACCATTGATGAAATTCACAATGAGTTGTTGTACCTCATCTTTTATTTTCAGGGTGAACCTTACCTGAATCCTGCTTTTTTGGATATGGTAAAATATGCATCGGATAAAAAGATTTATACCGCCACAAGCACCAACGCCCATTACCTTACGGATGAAAATGCAAAACGCACAGTAGAGAGCGGATTGGATAGATTAATTATTTCTATTGATGGCACCACCCAGGATGTATATCAACAATACCGGGTTGGCGGCAACCTCCATAAAGTAATTGAAGGCGCCAAAAATATGGTGAAATGGAAGAAGGAACTCAATAGTAAAACACCCTTTATTTTCTTTCAATTTTTGGTTGTAAAGCCCAATGAGCATCAGATTGAAGATATCAAACGCCTTGCGAAAGAAGTGGGTGTAGATGAGGTACGCTTTAAAACAGCCCAGGTATATGATTATGAAACAGACCCCAATAAACTAATACCCACTATCGATAAATTTAGCCGGTACAAAAAAAATAATGATGGCACTTACACCGCCAAAAACAAACTGGCCAACCATTGCTGGAAAATGCAACACGCCAATGTAATTACCTGGGATGGATTGGTAGTGCCTTGTTGTTTTGACAAAGATGCCCTGCACCAACTGGGCAATTTAAAAAACCAACCTTTTAAAGAAATCTGGCATAATCAAAACTACCAGCAATTTAGATCTGAACTGCTGAAAAGCCGTAAGAATATTGACATCTGTGCCAATTGCAGCGAAGGCGCAAGTGTGTGGAAAGATTGATAACGACTTACTATTGATTTAGTAAGCAGGTAGCATTTTCCCTTTTTTCCGCATTCCACGGGTGCATTTAAAAGTGTCACTTTAATCATAAATTAAAATAGAATATATTTTCAACGCTGAGAATTTAAGAGCGGGGAGTTTACGCAGAGCATCTCTGCCAAACCTCTTTTTAACTCCTTTCTCTGCGGTGAAATGTATTGCCACAAATTTAAATTCACCCTATTGCACCGCTACATTTATACATCGCATTTGGTTTGTACCTTTGCGCCCAATGGAAAATGAAAAATATCAGGTAGTAATAGGGCTCGAAGTACATGCACAACTATTGACTGCAAGTAAACTGTTTTGTGGCGACAGTGCCAGTTTTGGTGCAGCGCCCAATACACATGTAAGCCCCATCACATTGGCACATCCGGGTACCTTGCCAAGAATGAATAAAAAAGCCATTGAATATGCCATTAAACTGGGTTTAGCTTTGCAATGCGACATTGAACAACAGAATTATTTTGCACGCAAAAATTACTTTTATCCTGATTTACCAAAGGGCTACCAGATAAGCCAGCATACCACGCCCATTTGCAAAAACGGTTTGGTTACTATTCGGGTAAATGATATGGTGAGGCATATTAAACTTAATCGTATTCATATAGAAGAAGATGCCGGCAAAAGCCTACATGATGTAGATGAAAATTATACTGCCATTGATTTAAACAGGGCTGGTGTTCCTTTACTTGAAATTGTAAGTGAGCCGGATTTACACAGCAGCGATGAGGCATTTGCCTATGTAACATCGCTTAGGCGGTTGGTACAATGGCTGGGTATTTGCGATGGCAATATGGAAGAAGGCAGTATGCGTTGCGATGCCAATATTTCTATCCGCCTTAAAGGTGAAACAAAGCTGGGTACAAGGGTAGAAGTAAAAAACCTCAACAGCATCCGTAATGTAAAAAGAGCTATTGATCTGGAGGTGCTTAGGCTTATTGCCATTACCGAAGCCGGTGAAAAAATTATTCAGGAAACAAGGAGCTACGACGCAGATAACAATAAAACCTTTTCGTTGCGTAGTAAGGAAGATGCAGATGATTACCGCTATTTTGCAGATCCCGATTTAACGCCCTTTCATATTACCAATGAACACCTTAATTCTATACAAAAATCCATGCCGGCATTACCAGAAGCACTGGAGAAAAAATATAAAACAAACTACCAGTTAAATGATTATGATGCACAGGTATTGTGCAGCGAAAAGGCGCTGGTAGAATATTTTGAAGCGGTTTTGGAAAATACCCATCATTACAAGGCAGCAGTAAATTGGCTGATGGGGCCGGTAAAATCTTACCTGAACGATCATGGAATTGAATGGAACCAATTGACCTTGCCACCCAAAAAAATTGCGGAGCTAATTCAATTGGTTGATGATGGTAAAGTAAATTTCAGCATAGCATCAACAAGAATATTTTCGGCATTATTAGTAGCACCTAAAAAGCGTGCCCTGGAAATAGCCACTGAGCTAAACCTGCTACAGGAAAGCGATAGCGGCTCTATTGCTGTATGGGTAGAGGAAGTTATAGCTGCAATGCCCGATAAAGTTAAAGAATTTAAAAGCGGTAAAAAAGGGTTGATTGGATTATTTGCAGGTGAGGTAAAAAAGCGAAGCAAGGGCAAAGCAGACATGCAAAAAGTAAATGA
>JAYTTM010001149.1:0-11661 GCA_043745055.1 Chitinophagaceae bacterium
AGTCATAATATCAGCAATTACATTTCCGGTAACTGTTACATCTGCTGTTAAAGAATCTGTTTGAAAAACCAGCACATCAGTTCTGCGTGACGCAAATCGCTGGTCATCGCTCATGTACGTTCTTGTTCTGTTAAAATGTACATCTGCACTATACGGAACCGGTTTAGCAGGGTCACTAACATATTCGCTAAAACTGTTTGCAGCAGTAGGTTTTGCAGCGCTTAACTTTCCATTGGCCTGCAGGTACATTGTTTTGTCTTTCTTTTCGGCGGGAGGCCATTGCGCAAATGATTGCCATTTATTTGCTCCTGTAATAAATACATTGGCTTCTGCAATTTGTGAAATAGCTCCTTTTCCTTTTAAAAAATAATTAAAGAAGGGTATTTCAAAATTTTGCTGGTAATACTCACTGGTATTGGAACCAAATTGAATATTGCCATGATGCGTTCCATCATGATTAGCCCATTGACCATGATACCATGGGCCATCAACAATTTTATTAAAAGCCTTACCCGGATTATTTTGTTCTGCAGCTTTATAGGCGTTCCATGCACCCCAGCAATCTTCTGCATCAAATAAGCCGCCTACCCATAACATAGCGGGTTGTAAATTTTTGGTTGCATTGCGTGCGTCTCTTGCTTTCCACCAGGCATCATAATTAGGATGCACCATCAAATCTTTCCAGAAAGCAATGCTGTCGCCTGTATATTTAGTTAGATTTTTTAAACTGCCCGCTTCCAAAAAAAATTTGTAACTATCATGATCCGGATAACCAACTGAAGTTGCAGCAACAGAAACGGGCTTAGGATGTGGCACGCCAAATGCAAAACCTAGTGCAGACATAAAACTAAAAGCATCCATTTGAAAAAAAGCGCCGTTGTGATGAAAATCGTCGCCGATAAACCAGTTGGTAACGGGTGCCTGCGGACTAACAGCTTTTAATGCAGGATGATTACTGGCAGCAGCCATTGTGGAATAAAAGCCCGGATAAGAAATGCCAAAAACACCTACGTTGCCATTGTTGTTATCGATGTTTTTAAGCAGCCAGTCAATGGTATCATACGTGTCACTAGCCTCGTCAATTTCCTTCCCTTTTTTATTAGGGTTAAATGGCCGTATGTTTACGATCTGGCCTTCACTCATCCACCTGCCACGCACATCCTGCTTCACCATGATGTAGCCTTCTTTTAAATATTCCTTTTGATAACTGTTCCAGAAATTTTGATATTTCCCTTCTCCGTATGGCTCACAGGAATAGGGCGTTCTTGACAATAAAATAGGAT
The DNA here is from genome assembly GCA_043745055.1 of Chitinophagaceae bacterium. Classification (GTDB taxonomy): domain Bacteria; phylum Bacteroidota; class Bacteroidia; order Chitinophagales; family Chitinophagaceae; genus Ferruginibacter. The sequence goes on from JAYTTM010001149.1 coordinate 1,284, forward strand.
GTTTGTCAGTTGTACTTTTAGGAAAATAAACTGATGTAAATAATTTGATACCGTCCCGCATACTGATGTACACTTCCTTTTTGTTGTAGTTATCTCTAACCCAGGCAGAATCAGCAATTTGTGCATTTGAAGCAATACAAACAAAAATAAAAACGCCGCATAATAGTTGTCTCATAACAATTGAATTTTAGTGAAATAAGGCCATAAGGTAAGCTGTTTTATGAAAAGATGCACAACAATAATTCTGGGAAATTAGTATTAAGTGAGATTGTAAAAATAAATCCCGTAACATCAAAAGATAAAAATAGATAAATGGTAAAAGATTTTTTATAAAAAATATTTTTATTCAGCAACTTAAAAATTTATAGCTGGCAGTATTTTGGTAGCATAAGCTGATAAAAAATCGTAAACATTCTTACGCTAATACATAGTTAAATACGAATTTCTATAAAGTGATTTTAAGAAAATACAGCAATAAAAAATTGCAAAATAAACTCCTCTATTAAATTGAACCAAACTTTATGAGAAGAAGGATCGCCAGGGTAATAAGCAGCACAAAAACCCATTCATACTTTTTCCATTTTTCTTCTCTCTGTGTTTTCTTTATTATATCGGCAATCAACAACTGGCTTTTGTTGTTCCCGGTGGTAATTTTTAATAACCGCTCCTTAAGCAACAAGGCCTTATCAGATTTCAATAACCTAACAGACTTTAACAAGGTTAGTACAATCTGCTGATTGATTTCAGGTTCATTAAATTGCTGCAATTGGCTGATAGTTTCTTCACTAAGCAATTTATTGATATAGCTAAATAAACGCTCCTTATCCATCCTGAATACATCCATTGTAGAAGTGTACTTTTCAAATTCAAGTACCTCTTTTAAAATAGTTACCGGCGTAATAACTTCCCGGCTACGTTTATTTCCTGTAGCTCTGCTATACCATCGCTCCTGCAGATAAATATCCTTTTTAACCGGGTTGGTCAACGTTTCGTATGCTTCTTTTATCTCAGAAAAATAAGCAACGGAATACGGGTCATTATTGTTTTTATCAGGGTGGTATTGTTGCGCCAATATGCGGTATGCCTTTTTAATTTCTTCTATTGAAGCCTGGGGTGGTACATTCAACGTTTTATAATAGTCTTTTAAAAGCATTAGAACAAAGATAATTGATGTAACAACATTTGATAGGATGCATAAACCAAATACATTTTTGATAAGATTAATGTAATTTTTTTAGACATTAAACCAGCTACTCATTATACTTTTGGGTTACTGCCGTTTAAACTATTTAACTCAATGGTAAACTCAGCAAACTCGCCCTCTTTTGATACAACATGCAGTTCGCCCTGGTGAGCTTTAATAATATCGTAACTAAGTGATAAACCTAATCCTGTTCCTTCACCAGTTGGCTTGGTAGTAAAAAACGGCTGATAAATTTTAGTGATAAATTTGGGGGAAATACCATTGCCATTATCTCTTATGGTAAGTAATGTTTTATCTGCTTTCTTTTGGGTAGTAACTTTAAGCTTAGGTTCATAAGCTTCGTCCTTTGTGAGCAAAGCATTGGTTTTACTTTTTTCTTTCATTGAATAAAAAGCGTTATTAAATAAATTGATCAGTATACGCCCAATATCCTGTGGAATAATATTTACCATTTCAATACTTTCATCGTAAGATGTTTGCATGGCGCAATTAAATAATTTATTTTTTGTTACAAAACCATTGTACGCAAGGTTTAAATATTCTTTTACCAGTACATTCATATTGGTAAGTTCCATCTGCCCTGTCTGGCTCCTGGAATGCTGAAGCATATTTTTTACAATACTATCTGCCCGTTTTCCATGCTCCATTATTTTATTCATATTCCCAGTTAAAACAGTTATTGCAGGTGTAATATTTTCTGTAACACTTTCAGGCAAATTCTTAGTTTTAATACATTCTATTAATTCAGTTAAAAGTTCTGTATTCAATTCTGCAAAATTATTTACAAAGTTCAACGGATTTTGTATCTCGTGAGCAATACCAGTAGTTAATTCTCCCAAAGATGCCATTTTTTCTTTTTGTATTAATTGCAACTGGCTTGCTTTAAGTTCTGTTAAAGCTGTTTGCAGGTTTTCCTTTTTCTGCAGCAGTTCTGCTGTTCTTTCGCTTACACCTATTTCTAATAAAACATTTTGTTGCATAAGAGCCCGTTGCTGTTGTTCATACAAGTTTTGCAACTCTTTGTGGTATTTAATTTTTTTTCGCTGATTGGAAATAAATGCAACCAGGAAACTGCTAAATAACAGTACCATCGCAGAGATACCAATTATAACTCTAATTTGAATACTTATTTCTAAAAGGACCATAAAAGGCTTTGGTTATAAAGATGCAAAGAATAATAAAAGCAATATTATGCACATACCACATATTATCTGCAAGTACTGAGTCTACATTCAACATGGGGATGTAAAATAAAAACACAAAAAAATTAATTACAACATAAATACTAAGGCCGGTTACAATCCAGAAATCCGGCTCACTTGAAAGGGTATCAGTATCCTCTCTCAATTCTGATAAATAATATTGCATACAATAAACCAATAGGAGGTATGCTTCTACAGCCAATAAGTTTCCACTAAGATGATCGTGATTGAAAAAATTCTCTACATAACGAAAATTTAAACCGATAATAATAACCGATAAAAGCGGTAGTATTTTTTTAAGTGTAAAAAAAGATGACTGCGGTAATCTGATAAAAAATATACTGAAACAGATAAACCTTACGATTGAATGTATATTGTAATACGGGTTGTTACTTTGAAGCCAGGCAGGTAGATAAATCTTGAACTCCATTATAATATCAATGATACCATTAAGCAATAGCGCCAGCCACAAATAAATTATTATTGGTTTTAAGGATGCAGGTTGCTTCGGATAAAACAATAACACTACCAACGGTATAAACAACGCCCATACCTCCGACCAATCGAACACTAAAAGTATTAATTTACTCACCATTCAATTTTAATGCAGCTAAAACAAAAAATAATAAATACAAATAAAGTAGCCCAATATTAAAAAAACTTTTTTTTATATTATGAGATAAGAAAATTACGTATTATCTTTCTTATCTGCCCAAACAAAATAAATCTCCTTAAATAACTTTTAAAAAACAAAACATGCTACAACAAAGTATTGTAAAAAAAATTCCATTATTTTTTTTCATCCTGCTTATTGCAGTTGCTGCCTGCAATAATGCTGATACCGGAAAAGATTCATCTAAATCTATATCAGATAACAATAGTATGAAGCCTTCGTCAATATCAGAAACAGTGAAGACTGCAACACAAACAGCTCAATTACTGGATTATTTATGGGTAGATAGTGCAACATTTTTAAGAATCCCCAAAGGCAAAACATTTTTTTTATTTAGTTTTTCGCTGCCAGATTCCATTACGCTAAACGGATGGCACGCTTTGGGTAAAAAAGAAGACTCTTTTAATACAGCTCCCAATATTAAATTAATAAAAGGGCAGCCAAGTGGTGTAAACTTCGGTAATGGAACTTATTTTGGAAATGAAAAGCTAAATAAAAAAGAACTCGAGAAAATTAAAGATACAATCGTTAAATTAAAAACCCTTTATGTTCTATTTACTCCGGAAGTTAAAGATTATCATGTTAAATATAATATTGTATTAACCAATGAAAATCCTTTAGGAGCTGTCCCCTTGGATAATACTAAATTGATAGCTACAGGTTATTCTTTAAACCCTTCTCCACCACACCAATATTAATTTAAAAAATAAAATCTGGCTTTATTTCAACTTAAGTGTTTAGTTTGAGGGTAGAAATATTTCCGCAACCGGTATCTTCATAAAATACTAAAAAAAAGCATTTTGTTTTTTATAAATTTAACCCATTTTTTCACTACTACAACTAAAATAAAAAAGCAAAAAAGGCAACTCTTTGCCATCGCTCGTTGAATCAAATTATCCGGATAAAAGACTTAGTAATATTTTAAATTATCCCTTTTTTCTCCAGCTACTCCAGGCTCCCGTGCTCCACAATGCCAACAGGATTAACAGTGGTTGAAATGGTAATCTTATCCATCTTAGTAAATCTGAGTTTAAACCAAAAGCATCTCTGTGCTCCACCAATTGCGCAATATTGCCGGGAAAAACTATTACGAAAAAAGTTGCCACTACCCATCCAACCGTTGTACGGAATTTGGCTAAAAAGAGTAAAGACATACCCAATAATATTTCAACAATTCCAGACAAAACAACTACTAAATCGGGTGCAATTGGCAACCAGGGCGGCACCTGTGCCAAAAACTCCTGCCGCTGAAAAGTGAGATGACCAATGCCGGCCAACGAAATAAAAATGCCAAGAATGATGCGCCCTGCTATTTGCGCTTTGCTGATTTTGGTAATTTCATTACTCATTTAATGGTTGTTCTAGGTAAAATAAAGTTAGTAGAATTACTGTAAAATTCTGAGTGCCTGCTGTTGTAGGGTAGTTAGGTTTTTCAAATTATGTACGTTTTACAAGAAAACGTTTCTGCAGCCAATTGCGAACAGGTTCATCATATAATTTGAGGCAAGCATATGCAATGATGATGCTGGTAATAAATAGCAACAAGCCCATAAAAAGACCTTTCTCAATTGGCACTTTATTATTTGTTGCCCAGGCAACGTAAGTATAAATTAATGGGTAATGCGTAATGTAAACAGGGTAAGAAATATCGCCCAAAAACTTGCAGGCCTTTATTAAATATTTGCCTTTTATGCTACCCCCTGCACCAATGGAAACAATTAGTGGAAATAAAAGAATGATGCAAAAAGATTCATACAAGCCGTTCATCCACACATGCTCACTGCCACCAATTCTTGGTACAGAAAGAATAACAATAATTAGTAAACTGCATAACCAAAAAGCGCCTTTTAAATGAATTAGTTTCCCCATGCGGGAAAGTAAAACTCCCGCAAAAAAAGGATACAGCATTCGGGTAAACCCAATTCTGAGCTGAATTTTATCAAAAGCCCATCCGCCAATTACATCTCCTTGTGTACTTGTAACTGTATAATGAATGAGCAGGCAAGCCGTAAGAAACACAAATACAGCCAAAGCCTTTTTTGAGAATTTACGAACCACCAAAGCATAAATAATATTTGCAAGGTATTCGTAAAAAAGCGACCATGCAGGTCCATTCAGCGGATGCATTTCCTGCCAGCCTCGTATGTCCATTGAGGGAAGCAAGGGTATGAGCGTACAACCAACCAGCATTACAAGCAGCATCTTCCATACAGGTGTTGGGGCAATTAGTGAAAACATATCGCAAGGCTGAAAATAGAAAAGCGCCGCACCTAAAAGGGAACCAACAATAACCATCGGTTGCAGGCGAATGAGCCTGCGTTTATAAAAATCCCATTGGGTCATTTTTCCCCAACGGTCATCATAAGCATATGCCACAACAAAACCGGATAACAGAAAAAAGAAATCTACTGCCAAATAACCATGGTTAATAATTTGTACAAGGCGGTTACCGCCATTAAAAGTTTCAAAAACATGAAAGGCAACTACCATAAGGGCAGCTACACCACGAAGTCCGTCAAGAATTTGATAATGGTTTTTTGATTCCAGATATGCAGTTGGTTTATTCATTTGATATTATTTGGCAGTTAAAATTTGCAATCAGTTATTTTAAACTTCCCCTAACAGTATTTTAAATAGCAGTTCGTTCCTCACGTAGGATTGCCTTGCTAAAAATGAAGATAGGAAAGCTTTTATTAAATGCAACAATCCCTGTTCTGGTATTAATATTAATAATTCGATTTTAAGGATTTTTATACCGGCGAAATCAGCAGGATAACCATTTACATGTATTTTACAAAATATTCCCTCAATACACTTTTAACCCTGCTTTTTTTGTTAAGTTTTGCCAAAGTTTTTTTTAGTAAATCAATAAATTGTACTTTTAACATCTAATGTAGTTGCATGTACAAAATCATTTTAATTGCTTTCATTTTGTTTACAGCTAATGTAAAGGCTCAATCTTTTTTACCGGGCTATTTTCCAGCCCATACACAAAGGGCAAACTTTGCAAACAATTTACCTATTGATAGTCTCTCTTCAAAGAAATGGTCTTTCAGTAGGTACACCGGGCTCTATACCAGTTATATTTTTTTTAAAGGCGGCAATGCCACCATTATTGCAGCGCCAATAGGATTACAGCTAAATCGCCGGTTAAATAATAACTGGTACGCCTTTGCTAACGTTACGGTTGCACCTGCATATGTTAACTTTAATCAGTCGTTTCTTTCTTCAGGCATTAATAAAAACTTTCAAAAAAATAGCTTCCAATCAAGCGGACTTAATATATATTCAAGTGCCTCATTGGGCCTGCAGTATATTAATGATGCAAAAACATTTTCTATCTCCGGCAGCATAAGTGTAGAAAAAAGCAGTTATCCAATGCTCCCATATTACCCGCCTGTTATTACAAAAAGCAACGCCACTATTCCAGTTTACAGGTAGATATAGCCGGATTAAATTATTGTAATTTCCTACAATTAGAATATTGATGGTATTTTTTTTATGAGCACAGCCTGCGTAAGCAATGATGATAGTGTAGCTTTTTTACAGCAAAAATTACAATTGCACCAGGCCATATTTTACTGCGTACAATGCCATCCCCACCCGGCTTTTTACTTTTAGTTTTTCAAACAAGGTAGTTCGGTATCCATCAATTGTTTTAGGACTTAAAAACATATGAGCAGCTATTTCGCCATAGGTTAATTCACTACACGCCAGTTTTAGAAATTCCTTTTCACGAAGGTTTAATATATTTAAAGCAGTTTCACTTGTTATTTCACCCGTATCTTCATTTTGTATGGCGAGTACTAATTTACCAGTAATAAAATCTGTGTAAAAAAAGCCCTTGTTCATTATAGCAGTCAAGGCAGCTCCCAATTCCGCTGGTTCTACATCTTTACTTAAATATCCCCTTACCCCCATCTTAAGCATGCGCAATATACTTTCTTCCTTTTCAACCATGCTTACCACTAAAATTTTTACCTGGGGGAAATGAGTCTGCAGCCATTGCACTGTTTCAAAGCCATCCATGTGAGGCATATTAATATCCATCAGTATAATATCCGGCTCATTGGTTTTGGATATTTTTTGCTGGAGGTCTTTGCCATTATCTGCTTCAAACAGGATAGTACAATCAAAGCAAACCATTTTAATCAGGCTGATAAGTCCTTTTCTAAAAAGCGTGTGATCATCAACCAATGCTAAACGCATGGAGGGGTTTGCTGGCATATGTGATTTTGTTTATAGAGGCAGTTCTATTGTTATCGTTGTACCGTTTCCAGGCAAACTTTGTATGTGCAATTGCGCATTTATGAGAAGCGCCCTTGCCGTAAGATTACTTAATCCGGCACCTAAAGCACGCAATTTTTCATCTACATTAAAACCAATTCCATTGTCCTTAAGTGCTAAAGTAAATAATTTTTCTGTAAATGACAGATTGATTGTGAGTTGTGTTGCCCGGCTGTGCTTTACGATATTATTCAGCACTTCCTGTGCCATCCTAAAAAGTATTATCGATTTGTCATTGTCAATTACATTCATTGTACCGAAAATATCTAAAGTGGCGTTAAATTCCCCTGTTCTGTTTAGCCGCTCTACTTCTGCTTTTATGGCATTGGCCAGGCCTGTTTGCAGAATTCGATCGTTGCCCATACTAACCGATAACGATTTGATATCAGCAATTAATTGCCGGGTAAGATATTTTGTGTCTTCTATCTTTTCATTGGCCTTTTCTGTATCGGTTAATTGAAGGGTATTTAAATTGATCTTGATGAGACTGGCTATTTGTCCAAGATTATCGTGAAGTTCACGGGAAATGTATTGAAGCGTTTGCTCCTTAATTTCTATCTGCGACTGCAGGAGCGTTTGGGAAAATTGCGATTGCAAAAGGGCTGTTTCCTGAAAATACTTTTTCCGCCTGTTATGATACAAAATGGCGGCAATTAAAATAATAGTTATAAGCAGCAAAACAAAAAAACTAAATAATATTATTGAATAATCTGCTTCCTGCTGGCTAGTAAACATGATATGCCGGTTATGATGAAAGAGTATAGAATGATATTCAGAGGCCTGTTGATGATGCTAAATAACAACATTGCCTTTTCAATACTTAAACTACTGATTTTTGTATAAAACCCATTGTAAAAAAAAGTAGTTCCAAAAAAAATCAATATTCCGGAACATATCCAAAAATTAGCATTGTTGAAAATTGAGCCTTCCTCTATTACTTCCAGGTTAAATAAAATATAAACACAAATAACCGACAACAGAAATCCCTCAATATTTATATTAAGACCCGGAAAGCCTGTAAACTGGTATTTAAAGTATGATAAAGACAAGCCCAATATAACAAAAAAGGGTATGCTGATTTTAACCAGCCTTACTATTCTTTTTGATGCTATTGAATAAGCTAAAAAAGAACTGAATAATGTGTACTCAATTACATTGTAAATATGGTATAACCAGGTAAAATCAGTTTTTTTATCAATCAGGTAAAGAGCACAAAGTTCTACCAATGACGTTATAAAAAGCAGGGCGCTTAAAACACCAAAACGTTTATAACCCTTAATGAAGGCTATAAGCGATAATAGAAAAGCAACCAGTATAAGACTGTTGTACAAAATATTATAAGGCGACAAATAATGTTATTTTAATTTTTCTTTTTTTATATTTTCAGACTCCTCCAAAGCATATTTTAAGAGTGCAAATTTATCACTCACCGCTTCTGCCATTGCCAGTGTGCTTGGCGGTGGTGGCGACCCGTATTCACTTACCAAAGAGGAGGTTGGTAATGCTGCTTCCTTTAAACCGTTTTGTAATTTATCGGGTGTATATTTATAGTGTAGGTCCTGCCCATCGAACGTTACGCCAACAGTTACCAATGATAAATAGGATGCATCATCTACTACTTTTTTACATAAATAAAATCTTATCCCTTCGCAACCAGGCTGGCTGATTGTTTTTAATAAAACATTTTTATCAATGGTGATAGCAGAAGAATATCTTAATAATTCTTTTAAGGTTTCAAAAGATTCATCTGTAATTGATGCTGAAAAATTTTCTTTGGTTGTTGCAGATGCAATTGGCTGAATCAGGTACTGCAAATCTGCAATCAAACCTATACCTAGTTCTGCGGTAATAGGTATTCCGTAGGGTTCGTCATACTTTTCGCCTATTGCCCCATCCCCCATATGCACGCTGTTGGGCGTTTCGTAAATCCCAATAATGGCATCATCTGTAGTTTTGATATTTCCAGGCTTGTAATCTTCCGACAGGGCCTTACCTCTTACAGATTTCCAGCTTAGTTCCGGTTCTCCATTTGTTGCCATAAATTAACAGGTTGTTTTAGATTTTAGATTAATGTGCTAATTTGTAACATCAACTTCATTTCCCCAATTATATTTCCCCCTATTTTATACAGGGTTTTTCCTGCATAAAATACCATGTAAACCCACTTGTTTAAATTACTATACTTACTCATTTTTGCACCAGCTCATTGAGGAAGTCAATATTAAACCAACCATTGCAATAAAAAGACATGCACCAGCTTCTTTCTTAAAAAATACCTGCATTCAACCACGGTTACAGAAAGTATAGGCAGGTGCAGCAGCAAGCCTGATAAACCCTTTGCAAGCTCACCGTTATATTGACGGGTAAATTATATCCATTAATCGGGATAGTTGCGTACAAGTCGTCAGTCGTAAAAAATACTGGCGACATTTTTACCAATAAAATCACATATCCGGGATGATAGTTTTTTTAAATTAATCTTTAGCAACAATCCTGTCACCTAACCGGTAAGTAAAATTTTATCCGTAAGTGGGATAGTGTAATATCCGTCGTCAGTCTTAAAAAGGCTGGCGACCATTACACAATTTACAATCAGATAAAATTTTTTTTCTCACCTCTATGCCCATTTATTATTTCTCAATCTACAATGCAATAATGGGGCTGAAACTTTCCAACCCCACCTCTAAATTCTCCACAATATCCAACGCCAATAAATCCGGGTCAGGCAGGTTATCCAAATCAGCAAATGACTTTTCTTTTAATCAGTTGATGTTTAAAGATGTTTTATGCCTGGCAATAATTTCATTGCAGATAAATTTTCTAAAGCTGCCTTCGGAATTAGATGTAGCATTAAAAGTTTCATTGCTTTTATGCCGGTTCTTAGGATTGTAGCAAACAATAAATTCTCTTAGGTCATCCAACTTTAGCGGATTCTTTTGTAGTGTGTGATGAATATTGGTACGGTAATCATTTATTTCATCTGTTCATGGATATTTGGTTGATAGCTTGCCA